>JAHEIV010000394.1 GCA_024639205.1 Deltaproteobacteria bacterium
TCAACAGGCGCACGTAATCGGAGGTAATCCCGGCGTGGGTGTCGGTATCGTCCACAAAGTCAAACGGAGGCCAGGCCGCATCGATACCGATGCGGATGTTTTTGTGAGCGGCCAGCCAGGTGTTCTCTTCTTCGCTCAGCTCTACAATGGCCTTTGCTGCCGCCAGCCCTTCGGCAATGGTCTGCAGGTCGAGCCGATAGAGTTTCATCGCCGGGTTGTAAATTTTTGAATAGCGGCTGAAATCGATGGATTGCGGCGTAAGTGAGAGAATCGGCAGGAAATTGTTCAGATTCTTCCTGTCGATGCTTACCATCGGAGATTCAAATTTCAGCGCTTCGTCACTAAAATCGAAGCCGCGCAGGTAGTCGATCATCAGCACCATCGCCCAGGCCCCGTCGAGAAAATGCCCGCCGAAGCTCATCTGCATCAAATCCTGCTGGATCTTCTCGCGGATTTCCGCATCCCAGTCGATGCCACCGACCATGATTTTCTTTTGGATTCCCAGCACCCGGATCGCGTCCAGAACACCGAAGGCCATATCGTCGTTGGCACACCAGACAATGTCGATCTGCGGATGCTGCCGGTAATAGGTGATAAACTGCGCCGACGCGGAGCCACGATCCCAGTTGCCGGTAACCACCTGCACAGAGGCCAGGTCTGTTTCATGCCGCAAAAAATCGCTGAACCCGCGGATGCGGGCAATGGAGGATTCGTCTTTCGGATTGCCCTCGATGGCAAGAATGTCGACCTGCCGGGACCCTGTCAATCGGGCGTCCTGGATGAGTTTTTGAATGAGCAGCGCACCGACTTTCTGGTCGTCGGGAAGCACGCTGCCGATCCAGTACTTATATTTCATGCGTGGCCGGTGATCGGCATACAACAAGCCCGCGTTGATCATGATGGCCGGGACTCTGTTGTCTTCCGCGATTTCCAGGATTTTTTCGCCGGTGTTCCGATAGGCCGGAAAGATGATGCCGTCGATATCTCCCTGAACGGCCGACATGACCTGGCTGACCATCTGCTCGGCGTTGTCATCGGCGAAATAGACCTTCAGGGAAATTTTCAGATCGGCAGCGGCATCCTCGGCGAAAACGACCACCTTCTTCCACAACGGGTCCTGTCGCGGAACAAACAAGGCGATCTCCTCACCGTCGGCGTTGGCCGGCAGCAAGACCGTCATCAGTAAAAAAATGACCGTACCCAGTAAAAGGAGTGTTTGTTTTTTGGCTTTTTCCATCAAACCATCCTGTCACATGATTCCGTTACCCATTTGAATCCGGCCGTGCAGCCGCAACGGGGTTATATCATCACCGATCAATCCAGCATGAACAGCAGCAGGGCCTGGTCATCTTCCGCCATCCTGCCGTCGGCGAAACGATTCACATCGTCCATGATCAGCGCAAGCAGCTGTTGCGGGGTGGTACATTTTTCGATTTGCAGCCGATCGAGCAGACGCGCCTCACCGTAGGGTTCACCGCCCGGGTTGAACCGCTCGGAGACACCGTCGGTGTAGAGCAGCAGCCGGTCACCCGGCTCCAGTTGCAACTCGGTTACCGGTATCCGCTCGTAGCCCCCGATACCCATGGGCAAAACCCCCTCGCATTCCGCCTCCAGCGCCCTGTTTTCGGATGCCTGGTAGATCATCGGAGGCGGTTGCCCGGCACGGGCAATATTCAGCCTGCGGGCACCGGGGTCAAAAACCGCATAGACGGCGGTGACGAAACTGGATTCATAAATTTGGCACAGGTTTTGGTTCAGGTAAGACAAGAGTGCGTCCGGCTCAACCGGGGGAGTCGGGCAGGAGCGAAAAAGCGCACAGGTCATGGCCATCTCCACGGCGGCCGGAGCGCCGTGTCCGGCGGCATCGGCCAGCAGAAAACCCCAGCGATTGCCGGGAAGTGCAACAAAATCGTAGTAATCCCCACCGGAATAAAGACTGGTCTCATAGTGCACAGCCAGCTGCAGCGCGTCGATTTCGGGCAGATCTTTCGGCAAAAGAACGCGCTGCAGATCGGAGACGATCTTCAGCTCCTGCTCGAGCATGTCTTTGCGCTTTTGAATTTCCCGATTCAACCGATGAATGGTCAGATGGGTGGTCACCCGGGCGATGACCTCCTCGGGTTGAAACGGCTTGGTGACATAGTCGACCGCTCCGAGGGCAAAACCCTTCACTTTGTCTTCGGTGGCAGAAAGAGCGGAAAGAAAAATCACCGGGATATCCGCAGTCGTCGGATCGGATTTCAGACGGCGGCAGACCTCGAAACCGTCCATACCGGGCATCATGATATCGAGCAGTATCAGCTCCGGGATAACCTTGCGGGCGATGGAAAGAGCCGCTTCGCCGTTTTTGGCAATCAGCCTTTTGCAGTCGGTCCCGCCAAGGGTTTCCATGAGCACCTGAAGGTTGGCAGGCTCGTCATCCACCAGCAGGATGGTGTCGACCGCGATCTGCTGTGTTGGCATCCTGGTTCCTTTCTTGGACTCCGCCACCCGACCGACGAATGCGGTGTTTTCGGGTATTGTGCAAACTTTAATCGTATCACAATCTGCGGGTGTACAAAAGGCAAAGCTCCCTCAGATTTGTAACAGGGAGCTTTGATGAAATGCCGTTGCGGCCTTCATTTTACGGGTATAGCGGATTCGCAGGGAACCCCTGTCTGGCACAAACCACAGCTGTTGACCTTGACGCCAGTCTGCCGTGTACGGGCATAAAGAGCCGTGACCGTGCGGATGTAGCGTTTGCACTTTTCCTTGTCGTGCCCATTCAGAGAGATCGCACCGGCCGGACAACGCTTTACGCATTTTCCGCACTTGCCGCGGGCATGATACAGACAGTAGGCGTTGTGGTCCCGGTAGGGTCTCGGTGTGGGAGGCAGATCCAATCGGGCAACGACCGAACCGATTCGCACGGCTTTGCCTTTCGGTGTGATCAGCCCGTCGGAGAGGCCGAATGTCCCCAGCCCGCAGGCATAAGCAGCGTGCCGTTCCGACCAGGTGGAAGCCAGTCCGAACGCATTCGAATGCTGCCGCTGCCAAAGCGGAGAGAGCATCGGCGCCACTGCCGGAAACCCCTTTCTTCTCAGGGTATCGGACAGATGTTTTCGCAGGCCGGCGTTGACTTTTTCTCCGTGAAGGCGCACAAAAGTCCATCTGCGGCTGGGGTATTTCTTGCAACGGCGGCTGTCTTTCTTGGTGGTCTCGGTCTGGGGCAGTATCCAGGAAATGACGGCCAGCGGCTCCGCAGAACGTTTGGGGCCGGGAAACGCCAAACGAAAGATTTCCTCGGGCGTCCAGTAAAACGGGCCGATCAGGTCCTTGAGCTGCTGGAACACCGGATCGCTGCCGCTGCCGTAGCCGATCAGCGGATCGCCGAAAGCCGGTTCGGAGAGACCCGGTGCGATTGCGTGTTTTTTCGGATCAGCCAAGTATCGATGAATTGCGGACGCAATCCATTTCGCGTTTCCGGCCGCGTCGCCTTCAAGAAGAGCCGGCCGCCTCCTGTTGCGCACATTTCCCATAGGTACCCTTCCTGATGTCAACATCCCCCAATTCCCCCCTTTTGTAAAGGGGGAAC
>JAHEIV010000395.1 GCA_024639205.1 Deltaproteobacteria bacterium
CGAATACCGTAAAGGCGTGCGGTGCACCGCTGTAGGTGATCATCTCGTGAGAAACCCCTTGGCTCTCCAGCTCGGTGGCGAGTGCGGCAAAATCGTTCATCGTAATGGCGGTGTCTGCCGTACCGTGCATAACCAGCACGGTGCCCCTGGTTTTGGAGTAGTCCTGCCCCTGCGGGGTACCCAATCCACCGTGAAAAGTGACAAAGCCTTTCAGATCGGCCCCGGACCGGGCCCACTCCAGCACGGCGGCGCCGCCAAAACAGTACCCCATGACCACGGCATTGTCGGTGTTGGCCCCCTTGGATCGGGCCGTTTTCAATGCCCCATTCATCAGGGCGCGCATTTTATTCCGATCCTTGTAGAGCTCTCCAGTGTGCTGGCGCTTGTCTTTCATCTCGGTCGGCCGGACGCCGGCTCCGAACAGATCGGCGGCAAAAACCGAATAGCCCCTTTGCACGAGCATGTCGGCCCGCTTGACTTCGTAGTCCGTCAGCCCGTCCCAGTCGTGGATGATCACCACCAGGGGAGCCTTGGCAGTGGCGTGGGCATAATATCCCTCGTAGGGCGCGCCGTTGACTTTGTAGGTGACAAACTCACCGGCGACCGCGGCAGTAGATGACAGCATCAATATTAGTAGAAGTGAAAATATCGTTCTCATTGAATTCCTCCATTGCACCGGATGGTGCACAAGTTGATTGGTGTGTAATTTGGATGTTTCCAGTTAAAAAAAGATAGGAACAGATATCTGAAAAGCAATACTTCACTGCAAAAGAATTTTCTCTTGCACCAATAGAGCGGCGAGCGTGGAAGCGATGTCCGGATTCTTTTTTGGCAGCTGGCTATAAGAAAAGAGCGCCGCGCTCGGCAAGAAGCTCACCAAGGATGGACCGATGACACCTGCTTTGGTCTGCGCAGTAGCACCCCACCGAGAAATGGGTCTGATGTGACAGCGCCGCGAGCAGATCGAGCAGGCGTTTCTTTTCCGCCGTGCCCATCTCGGCTCGGTACCGACGGGCGAACATTCGCCAGCGCATTGGATTATCGGCCTTTCGCCGCTGCTTGAGCAGCGTCTCGCTGGGGGCCAGGTTGGGCAGCCACACGTCGTAGAAGTTGCGCGAAGCGAGATTGGCCTTGGGAACACCGCGTGGTGGCCGCCTCACGGTGCCGATACGCAACCCCTCGTCTTTTAGCCGCACACTTCCCAGGCGGACAATACGAACGGGCATGTGACTCTCCAAATGCTGTTTGTTGGCTGCCGCCGGCAAAGTAGCGAAACGATTGCTGCCGGCATGGGACGCCTTTGTCAGGTGGCTGATCCACCGGTGGTGCCGGAGCCATATTTGAAGGAACCTGCACCGCCCACCGGATTGGCATGACCTGAAGGCACGAAGGGGGTGTGCTCAGTTTCCGAACAGGGGTCCTGTGGGACCCAGGTGGCAGGAGTAGCACCCGAATCCCCTGCGGGTGATCAGACTGAAGGACTTGACACCGAGGGCATCGGATATCTCGGGCACCAGGCGCTTGAGCTTCAAACGGGTGGTGTCGGGATGCTTTTCGAACTCGGGCCCCAAGAGAACTTCCCCGCTGAGCCGGGGCAGGTGATCGGTGGGCATGTCAAACATGCCGGCGGGCGCCCCCTGGCCGTGGCACAGGGTGCAGTCTACCGTGGCGAAGCGCTCCGGACGCCACTCTCCGAAAATTACTGCCGCGCGCGGTAGCACGACGCTTCGCATGTGCACCTTGCGCTGCTCTTTGTTCATTTCGACCCAGGTCAGTTTCTTCCCGTCCGGTCCCACCGGTCCCACCTGTTTCGGATAGCAGCTCCAGACAACCAGGGCAGCGAGAAGCGCAACAGTGCTGGAAACAATGATTTTCAAGTGAGGATGCGACATGGCAGTAACAAGCTTTAAGTGTATGAACCGCATGCAATGCAGCGCAGATGCCGCAACAGGCGTCAGTCAAGGGTCTTTCAGGGCGGGCTGCGCCGGTTGCGCCAATCGATTACCTGCCTGTAATTACCCAACCGCGGTCCGGTTGTCAAGCCGGTCCATTTCTGCTCTTCACCGTTTCCGGAAACGCTTCGGCACACGACTGTCTTACACCGGGTCACACTGCAAGGTGAAGGTCGCTGTAGATTGCTTCATGCTGGTTCGGTCGCCTCGTACCCCTCCGGAGTCAAATATGCGCTGGTTTTCAGCGAATTCATATCGACCAGGCCGTCTTCAAACAGCGTTTTCAGTGTTTGCAGTGTCTCACTGGGTGCCAGGTCAACGGCCGCAACGATGTCGCTGATGTCCAGGATACCGGGCGGCCCGCTGTGCTCCCATTCCTTGGCCAGCAGCTTGAGAACTTTCCACTCTTGCGGGGTTGGCATCAAGGGTCTCCGAATTATGCAATTACTGTGAAAGCGCCTTCACCAGTTCCCGGCAAAAGTCCGGGATGTCTGCCACCACACGCCCCCACACCAGGTTCCCGTCCCGAAAAGCCGGTTCATCGGCCCAGGTGGCGCCGGCGTTTTCCATGTCGTCTTTGATGCCGGCGCTCCCCGTTGCCCGCTTGCCCTTGCAGATGCCCGCGCTGGCGGCAACCCAGCCGGCGTGGCAGATAAACCCTAAAATTTTTCCCTGGGCATTCATCTCCCGGACCAGCTGCAGGATGTTCGGGTCCCGGCGCAACTTGTCCGGTGCCCAGCCGCCCGGCACCAGCAGCGCATCGAGCTGTCCGGCAGTGACTTCGCCGGCGGCAACGTCACCTTCGGCGGTCAGCCCGCCGCTTTTGCTGGGGTAGGCGACCCCTTTTTTTGAGGCGATCACCTGAACGTTGGCGCCTTCTTCTATCATGCGCATGTAAGGCACCCAGAATTCCAGATCTTCATATCCGGGACCAACCAGAATCCCGACGGTTTTCCCTCTGAGCTGCATGGGTTTCCTCCTTTGGCCGTAAATGGTTTTCGGCCGTTTTTAGTAACGCTTTTCAGGAAAAGATACGATCAAAAGCGGGCACGTCAACACAGCCGGTGTGGTGGCGGCAGCCGGGTTACCAAGGTTCGGAAATGACGCAAGTAAAAGGCAACGTCACGGCGCAACCTCGCCCTTCGCGGCCGGCTGAAAACTCGATCGGTTATTCACCGAAGCCCCGGGTGAACGACCAACCCAGCGGGTATCAAAACGCACCGGTGTGTCACCGGCGGCTATCTTTTCACGGTAGGCGTCGAGATGGATCTTGAAGAATGACCGGCAGATCGATCAGCAGCCACGATGGCACTAGGGCAGTTTGCGCTCCAAGGCGTTTCGGTCCCACTTGGCGTTGTCGGCAGCCGTATCATAGGTGCTTTGCAGAAAATCCAGCAGCGCGGTGTCGGGCTGATCAGCGGTTCGCACGGCCTCGTACGGCAGGACAAACTCGCCCATCTCTTTAAGGTAGTAGGCCGCCTCCGGTCGCACCGGGGATTCGCTGAAGCCTTCCGGCTCAGGGTAGGCATAGGAGTAAAAAGCGGCTTCGCCCAGGCCCGCGCCCGGCCAGAAGCCGGCGCTGGATACTTCATGCGAGTACGCCTCTACCATCACCCAA
>JAHEIV010000030.1 GCA_024639205.1 Deltaproteobacteria bacterium
CCGCTCCACCGTCGGCAGCACCACCATCGGCAGCCCCACCGTTAGCAGCCCCGCCATCGGCAGCCCCGCCGTCAGCCGCTCCACCATCGGCAGCGCCTCCATCGGCCGCCCCGCCGTCGGCAGCCCCGCCATCGGCAGCGCCTCCATCGATAGACAGGATGATGTCGTCATCCCAGTTGGAGTGGTTGCCCACGGCGGCGACCATGACGATACCGAGTTCACTGGCTTTGCTCACGGCTCTTCGAACAGAGGGGCTGTCCTGGCGAAAGCCGATGCTCATGTTGACGATATCGATCTGGTTGTTGATCGACCAGTGAAGGGCCATGATGATACTGGAGAGATCTCCCATGGCCTGGTGATCCAGGATTTTGACGGCAAAAAGCTTTACCGGCGTGCCGCATCGGCCCCAGTTTCCCCATCGGTCCAGCGCAGCACTGATGATTCCGGCCACATAGGTTCCATGTCCGTTATCATCCATCGGCGTTTTGAATTTGGAATAGCGCAATTTTTGGTGACGATCCGGTTCATTGACGAGGTCTATCCCGCCCTTGGTCGACCAGTAGAGGCTGTCATGGTAAAATTGCACGCCCGTGTCGAAGACCGCGATCCGGACTTTACGGTATTGCAATCGTTTGAGTGCAGCCCTGATCTCCCATGGTAGCCAGTTGGTTCGATAGTTGCTGGTCAGCTCCGTCGGATCGAAGGGTTGGTCATACATTTTTAGAATGCCCCAGGGATAGTGACCCCAAGGCAGCCATTCCACCGGCTGGATAAAGCTGTCGGACTGACCCTGCACCCGCCGTGGTGCTTTTGTTTTCCGGTCATTTTCCACCGTTTCGACCCGGGGATCATCGGCCAGCGCGCGAGAAGATATTCCGCTTGGAACCTCCAGCACTAAAGTGTTGAACAGGGGCAGCTCCTCGACGATGGTGACACCGCCGGCTTGCCAGTTCTCGGCGTAAGCGAGGATTTCGTTCCACGTCACATCTTCATAAAAGGTGACAATTTTGTATGAAGCGTCCACATCCTCACCCAGAACCGGCGATGCCCATAGAAGCGCAACAAGCAGCGGGATTACCCATACCGCTGTTAACTTGATTCTTGTGAGTTTCATTCTGCCACCTCCTTGCGTTGGATGTGGAATCAACGTCGCTTGTAGCGTTAGTCCCTGCGCCAAAACGAAGCAGATCGGCCTTTTGGCCGTGGTTCTCAGTTCAAGTAAGAACGGAGTAAATGCAAATCATTCGGGTCGGCGTCAATAAAATTTGCCGCCACCTGCACCCCGTAGCCGGAATCGAATTTGCGAGTCGCCTCGCAGTGAAAGCAAATCGATTGTTCTTCTTCCGGCAGATCCATATAGAGCTCGAACCGGGGAATCTGATCCGACGATAAAGGTACATCGGATTTCTTCGGATAACCGATCAGAACACCCCCCAGAGATATGTTGATTACGACGATCTCGATTTGCATCGATTCTGATTTCTCGTCAACGAATATGGTAGCCGGTTTGTAGATTTCCTTTCGGGTAAACCACCGCTGGTCCTTTACGCCGTCCAGATGGCCCAAAAGGCCCTTTTGGGTCAGATAATCGGTAATGATTTTATCCAGCAGGGATGCGACGGTCCGACTTTCCTTTTTTGCCGCTTTTTTTAACGCATCCCTGAGCTCTTTGCTCATGCGCAGACTGTAAATTACTTCTTTTCGCATGCATCACCTTTTCGCCTGGCTGGTTGCCAGGTAATCGATATAAATCTTTCGAAACGGGATATAGGCGGCACCCAGATAGCTGACCTCGATCCCCTTTACCCATGGTTGAAAGAGATAATTGAAACTGTTCACGTGTTGCGGGATCAGCGGGGCGTCTTGCAGTACCTGGTCCTGAACATCCCGGTAGGTTTGAATGCGTTTGATGTAATCGACTTCCTGGCGAGCATTTTCCAGCATCCGATCGATGGTGATATTTGCATATCCCATTCGGTTGGTGCGGCTGGCGGAATGACACAAGACAAACAGAAAATTATCAGGGTCGGGATAGTCGGCATACCAGGCAGCATAGTAAAGCGGCACCTTTTTGTCGTTGATCATCTGGATGAAGTGTTTCCAATTATCTGCCACACGGGGATTGAGAGTGATTCCGACTGCAGCCAGGTAATCCCGGTATGCCGACAATTCTGCCTTTACACTTTCCGATTTGGACACGGTCCAGATATCCAGCGGCGGAATGCCCTCGCCGCCGGGATAACCGGCTTGAGCCAGCAGCTCGCGCGCCTGTACCGGGTTGTAGCCATACCCTTTCAATCGCGGATCAAAACCGGCGATACCCGGCGGCAGGATACCGGTGGCCGGGATGCTTCCCCGCTTGGTGATACTTTTCACCAGCGCTTCGGTATCCACCGCCATCGTCAGAGCCCGGCGAACCCTGGGATCGTCCAGCGGTTTTTGACGGCAGTTGATGCCGACATAAACCAGGTTGAGCGTCGGTTTGCTGACCAGCTGGTATCTGGCCAGGTAGGCCGTGCTGGATTGAATTTCATCGTATTTGTTGCTGGGGATAATGGATTGATCGAGATATCCGCGTTCGAAAGTGGAAAATACTTTCTCCCATTCAATGTTGCGATAGATTTGAAAATAGAGCGTATCCAGGTATGGGCGGCCCTGGTAGTATTGCTGGTTGGCGGTGAGAATGATTTCCTGCTGGGGGCGCCAACGATCGAATTGAAAAGGGCCGGTCCCCACGGGGTATTTCGAGAATTCAGGACCGATGGCTTCTTTTGGGACTACCCGGGCGTTGACCATCGCCAGGATGGACAGAAACGGCGAAAACGGTTGATCCAGCGTAATTTTCAACTTGTAGCGACCCAACACTTCCAGGCCGGAGACCGTAGCAGCGTTGCCCTCGTGAAACGCTCTGGCGCCGCGAATATTTAAAAACAGGGAAGCAACCGGAGAGTGCGTGTCCGGGTGGAGAATTCGACGGATGGAAAATTCGAAATCATCGGCGTTGACCTCGCGGCCATTGTGAAACCTGACACCTTGCCGCAGGTCGAATGAATACGTGCGGTGGTCTCTTGATATTCTCCACATTTTGGCAATGGCCGGGACGATGTTCAGGTCCTTGTCGAATTCGACCAGCCCGTCATAAAGGTTGTTGGCCACCGTGACGGCATAAATTCCGGTGATAAATGCCGGATCCAGCGATTCGGGTTCACTGGAAAGCGCGACGTTGTATTTGCCTCCATAGCGGTTCTGAGTCTGGTCGGCGATAGCCGGAGCAAGCCCCGATGCTACAGACAACAGCAGCAGGAGCCCTGCACTTATCAGAATCGGATGATATGGTTTATTGCCGTTCATAAGACCTCCAATCAAAAGTGTTGGTCATCATTGAACAGAACCGGTTGGCAGGAAAATGACACCGCTGCGAGTCGGCAGGTGCCGTGTTTCCTGGCGAAAAAATTCGATGAGGACATTTGCTACCTGGCGGTCGAACTGTTTGCCGCGGTTGGATTCCAACTCCTCTATGATGCTCTCGGACTCGAGGGCAACCCGATAGCTGCGTTTGGAGTTCATGGCATCGAATGCATCGGCAACGATAATGATCTTCTCGGAAAGCGACAGTTGGCGACCGCTCAGGCCATCGGGATATCCGTGGCCGTCCTCTCTCTCGTGATGATGGCGTACGATCTTGCGCTCTTTGTCCAGGCTTTGAATCGGACGAAGTATTTCCTCTCCAATCACCGGGTGTTTTTTCAGTATGCGAACCTCTTCGTTGTTTAAACTGGAGTCTTTGTTGAGAATACCTTCCAGAACGCCGATTTTGCCGATATCGTGAAGCAGGGCGGCGTTGTAAAGAATTTTTATCGACTGCTCGTCCATGTCCATCCGCTGGGCGATCGTTTTGCAGACCCCGGCGACCCGCTCGGCATGACCCTGGGTGTATTCATCTTTGAACTCTATCGTTTTGGCCAATGATTTGATCGAGCTGAAATACGCCTGCTCGAGCTGCCCGAGAAGATGGCTGTTTTCAATGGAGGTCGTCGTTTGACTGCCGAGCACGATCAGCGTCTGTATCTCCGAAATGCCCAGCGGGCCTTTTTGGTCGCGAAGCAGGTTGATGTAGCCGGTGATGTTGTTTGTTGTCCCCAAAGGCAGCGAGAATATCTCCAGCTGCGGGTAGGCGCTGATGCAAATACGAAAAAAAGGCGTATTTTCCAAATATTCCAGCTGATAGGAGCAGGCGCCCAGACTGGTGTCGACCGAGTGCAGGTGTCCGAGGAACAACTGCTCGGTCAGCAGTTTCTGATAAATCTGTCGGGTGACCGGATCACCGGATTTCTTCACGATGCTGGCCACGACCTGCATCGATCCCTCCGGGTCGACCATTACCAGTGCAGCGCCGTGCGCTTCGATTGCCATCATGGCCGTGTCTAATATCAGGTCATACAGGCGATATTGGTTTTTGAACGAGTTCATGGCCTGGCTTGCCTTGAACAGGCTCTGCAGCCGCTGATTGGTGTTGGTGAGCTCAACATTGGAATTCTTCAGCAGCTGGATGTTATTTTTTAATGACTCTTTCATGGTGCCGAATCGTTTTGCCAGGTAACCGATCTCGTCGTGGGTGTTGATGCTCAGTACCTGCTCGTAATCCCCTTTGGAGATTGCTTCGACCTCTTTGACCAGGCTGGCCACCGGTCGGGTGATGCGTCCGGCCAACAGCATCGAAGCAGTGCAGCCGAGAACCAGTGCCACCATTCCCAGTATAAAAAGCAACCTGCGGGTATCGCCGATAACCAGTTGGATTTTTTCAAGCGACAAACCGACTCTTACAGCAGCCCATTTCGTATCGCGTATAATAATCGGTGCGGCAATTTCGCAGATCTTTCCCGGACGGTCTTTTCCGTCAACGTATCGTATCAGGTGGTCACGCTGGTTGAATTGATGTTCACTGATTCGATTCTGGACGACTTCATTTTTGATCGCCGTTTCACCACTGTAAGCAGCGACCTCGCCGTCGAAAAATTGCACCATGGCATAGGCCAGATCATTATCTTTGACCGCCTGGGAGACGTTTTGTTCGATTCCGACATAATTGTAGGTCGTAACGAAGCTGGCATTGACGGCAGATAAATTTTTGCTGATGGCCGTGCCGAGCTGGAGAAACTCTTCTTCAATCGTAGCCCGCATCTGACGTTCAACCACCAGGATCGTACAAATCATGGTCAGGCACTGAAGGATGAGGATGCCGAGTAAAAATTTAGTTCGCAGGCGGAAACCGATGCCGTTTATTATTTTCTTTCCCGAGAACCTCATTTTCTTCCCCCGTGCACGGATGATCTCGCGATAGGCGGCAATGCTACCCGGCACGATGTATAACAATGAAATGCAATTGATGTCTTTTTACTCTGGTATAAGACATCGAGTAAAAGAGCAAAAAAAATGCCATAATGAGATATAAGTAATATATAAATACGATTACAAATAGTTATCGGATTTTCGGTAGAAAAGTAAAAAGTAAAATATGGAAGTAAATTGCTCAATACTAGGAAAGAAAAGACATCTTTTGTATGTCATAAATTTCATAACATATTGAAAATAATACAATAATAATTCTTTTGCTTCTCATTGTAATACAGCAGGGGTGGTCTGGCGAAAGGTTTCGCGCAGAACTGAAAGGGGCAGGGGGGTAGATAAGTCCTTCAATAGTGCGTGATTACCGGCACGCGGCTGAACCGGTCATTTGCCGTTTTACTATTCTTTATCGGTGAAGCGCAAGCACCGGCAGTGCACCGGAAGGCACTTGTACTACTTTTTTCACACATTTTTTACTTTTACTACAGATGAATCCGATGGCGGTACTGCGTTGGGCAATTGCAAAACAAACACACGGGGATTGTCGGTTTTTTTGCGTGCATCCGGCAGCGCAGAGTCGGAGGTGTGAAAGCTGATGACCGGCCGGTATGAAGGCGCAGGCCGATTCTTTCCGATCTCTTTTCAGGTTAGATTCAGGTAGTAAAACCGTGGTATCGGATGAGGCCCTCCTGGACGATGGAGGCCAACAGCTTGCCGTCCCGGGAGTAGATGCGGCCGTTGTTCAAGCCTCTGGCCCGGCTGGCATTGGGGCTTGACATGATGTACAGCAGCCAGTCATCCATGCGAAAATCACGGTGAAACCACATGGCGTGATCGAGGCTGGCCACCTGCATATCCGGCTCCCAGAAGCTGTGACCGTGGGGATATAATGATGTGATCACCAGGCCGAAATCCGATGCATACGCCAGCAGGTATTGATGTACCGCCGGATCGTCCGGTATCCGCTCGATCGTCCTGAACCAGGAATAGCGAATCGGCGCTCTTTTATCCGGAGAGAAAGGGTTGATCGGATCGATGGGTCGAATTTCAATCGGTTTCCGGCACAACAGTTTGTCTCTGATCGACGATGGGATTTTGTCGGCCACACTTTGCGCAATTTCGAATTCCGAAGCAATGCCTTCGGGTCCCGGGATTTGCGGCGGCGGGCTCTCCTGGTGCTCGAAACCGGGTTCATCCACCTGGAAGGAGGCTGCCATGTTGAAGATCGCCTGTCCCTTTTGCAGGGCCACCACCCTGCGAGTGGTAAAGCTTTTCCCGTCGCGAATGCGGTCCACCTGGTAGACTATCGGTCGCAGTGCATCGCCCATTCGCAGAAAGTAGGCATGCAGGCTGTGAGCGCGGCGGCCTGTCGAAACCGTTCGGTAAGCCGCTGAAAGGGCCTGGCCCAGAACCTGACCGCCAAACACGCTGCCGAACCCCAGATCCTGGCTCTGGCCGCGAAAGATGTTTTCTTCTATCTTTTCGAGCTGCAGCAGATCCAGCAGCTCCTTCAGGACATTTCCGCTCGGGCACTGTTCATCTGCTTTTTTCTTTTCCGGCATGGATTGGAGCCTTTCTTCCTTCTGGAATTCGGGTCGCAGTTTCCACGACAACTGCAGGTTACGTTCAAAGGGGTCGAGTCATCCCCGGCAAACGCTCGCGGGGTGATGAGAATCCCGGGGGGCATCTGCTGCACCGGTTGTTTCAATGTTGCAATCCAATCGAGAGCGTGAGCAAAATCGTCAGAAACAAACCGACGATGCGCATCCCACTGCCGGTTTATCCTTCTTTGTCGCTTTATGCAAGGCTGCCGCGGGGGCGAAGATTGTTTTTCCCACTCATTATGATCTGTCATTTGAGCCGCAGGCGTATGGCTTGCCGGCCCTCAGGCTAATGTACATTTAAATTTCCTCCAACGGGTGGTCCATTTGAATTTCCATCGAAAAGATCGTATTACTATCAAGTCAGTTAAAATGCACGCTCCCGGCTTGAAGAGCTCTACCGGCGGTAGGGGCCGCCGGCAGAGGCCGCCGGCAATTGCGACCGCAGCGAATTGAATATTTTGGATCATTCGGTGTCTAACCCTACAATGAGCGACCCGTTGGACGAATCCCAGCTGGTAAACCGCCTCAGAGACGGAGAAGAGGCGGCCTTTGTGATGCTGGTGCGCCGATTTCAGGCCAGACTCTACGGGCTCGCCTATGCGATGACCCTCGACAGGGAGGAAAGCCGGGACATCGTTCAGGAAGTGTTTTTGAAGGCCTACCGCAACATCAACACATTTAAGGGGGAGTCGAAACTGTCCACCTGGCTGCATCGAATTACCGTCAACCAGTGTTTGAACTGGAAACGGCGTTGGTTTCAGCGCCGTCGCTGGTACCAGCGACCCCTGGCGGAGGAAAGCGAAGATCCGTCGGCCGTCACGCTGTCGGACGGGAACACCCCGGAAACCCGCCTCAGAGAAGAACAGCTGCAGCAGCACTATATGGAAGCGCTGCAGGCATTGCCGGACAAGGCGCGGGCGGTCTACGTGCTAAAGGAGCTTGAAGGAATGTCGTATGATGAGATCGCGGTAACCCTGCGGTTGAACCGGGGCACGGTCAGCTCCCGGTTGCACTATGCCCGCAAGCGGCTTCAATCGGCGCTGCGGGATTATCAGCATGGAGATTGATCATGGGCGATGACCAAGAGCACTGTAACCAGGAGATGTTGAATCGCTATGTCGACCGGGAGACAAGCCCGGAGCAGATGCAGCGGATTGAACTTCATCTGCAACGCTGTCCCGGTTGCCGGCAGTACGTGAAACTGCACGGTGAACTGGCGCAGCGACTGCAACGGGAGGTGTCCGCCTCCAAACAGCGGGTTGACTTCGACGAGCTCGAACAGCGAATTGTAAGCGCTGCCCGCCGGCGTTCGGATCGCTGGGGTCATTTACGCGAGGTGCTGTTTTCATGGAAACTGGTGCTGCCCGTGGCGGCCACTGCAGCCCTGGCCCTGTTTTTCTTCACCTCCCTGTTTCAGTCTCCTCCGCCGCCGGGTCCGTCGGCGATCATTAATTCTTTTACAGGAAGGGTGTCATCTGTTATGATCCTGGAGACGCCACAGAGCCACCACACCGTTATCTGGTACAGCGAAGAGGCAACAGAGGGCAATGGGGCCGACAGCAAAAAACTGTAAGGTTTTGGTCATACTGGGCGTGCTTTTTGTCCTGCTGCCCGTCTCCGGGTGGGCCGCCCCCCCGGTTTCCATCGAGGTGAAAACCGTGCTGGCCGCCACCGGTGAGAACTATCTCGATCCCCGGCTTTCTGAGATGGCCCGGGAACTTCAAGGGTTGTTCCGCTACACCTCTTACCGTTTGCTCGGCAGCGACCGGCTGACGCTTCAGCCCCGCCAGACGGGAAACGTAGCGCTGCCCGGCAATCGTCGCCTGCAGATCACTTACCAAGGCGTCGAAAACCGTCGTGTCGAGCTGTTGTTGAAGATGTACAAGAATCGCAACAGTGTGTTTGAAACCAGCATTCGCCTGAACAACCGCAGCAGCCTTATCGTCGGTGGGCCCCGTTACGAAAAAGGGTACCTTCTTTTCAATATCTATTCCGCTTTTTAGATTCAGCATCTACTGGCCGTTCCAGTCACCTCAAATTCCATCTGCCGTTGATTCGAGGGCCGCCTCCCACGTCACCTGCCGTTTTCTTCGATTATTCAAAAAAACGACCCGCTATTGAGCTTTTTTCAAACTCCGGTGTCTAACCCACCAGTAACGAGGCCACGGGCCTTGCAAATCACTCGTCGGAAGAAATCTTGCTGAAAAGGAGGCAGACCATGAATAGAAAACTCATTATCGCCAGTGCTCTCATCACTGTTTTTCTGGCAGGTATCATCACCACTCCGGCTTCGGCCGGCAGTCGGCAGCGGGGTCGCTGGGAGGGCTTTGCCATCGGCTTCGGTGCCGCCGTGATCGGATACACGCTGTTGCACCACCACCACTCTTACGGCCACTACAAGGCCCCGGTTGACCGTCATCCACCCCGTAAGTACCGCCATCGCCGTCACGGCCACCACAGGGCTGCGGTTGACCGTCATCCACCCGGACACCGGTATCGTCATCGTCACGGCCACCACAGGGCGGCGGTTGACCGTCATCCGCCCGGACACCGGTATCGTCATCGTTACGGGCATCACAGGGCTCCGGTTGACCGCCATCCGCCCGGACACCGGTATCGCCACCGTCATGGCCACCCCAAAGCTCCGGTTGACCGCCATCCGCCCAATCCTCGCCGTGGTCGCCGTCACGGGCGCTGATCGGTCCGCAGGCAGTGGGTGCCGCCCGTTTTCAAAAAGGTCTGGGGACCGGAGTACCGGAATCACAAGGGCTCCTGGGTACCGGGTATCTGAAATAGGGTGCCGGTTTCTGAGAAACACTGGGAAAAAAGGAAGATCCGGGTAGCCCGCAGGGAGAGGCAGACCCGGGTGCAATGGTTCCGTTTGAACATTGATGAAAACCGGAAATCGCGAACCGAATAATCAAAAAAAGGGCATTTCGGTGGGTATCATCGAAATGCCCTTTGCTGTTAAAGCTGGTGTACTTAGTTGATGGTGACGTTTACCGCGGAAGCACCTTTCGGACCTTCTTGGATTTCAAATGTCACCTGGTCGCCCTCGGCCAGGGTTTTGAACCCATCTCCGCTGATTCCGGAAAAATGAACGAAGACATCCGGACCATCTTCCTGCTCGATAAAGCCGTAGCCCTTTTTGTCGCTAAACCACTTGACGGTACCCTTCAGCATAGTCGGCATCCTCCTTTCTCAAAATTCTCATCGTTCGATACTGGAGGTGCCGCAGTAAAACTGGTCCATCCTACAGAACGAAACTGACCTGCAGCAGTTAGGCGCAGGCCCCTGATGATTTGGCACTATTGTACACATGATTTGACAAAAATCAACAACTACTTTTTATGGCGAAAAGATATGCTTTCCTAGCTTGTCTAAATCGACAGATGATGACATAGTCAAAGTCGATCATCCCCATATCCGGATATGGTCGAACACCAGGCAGCCGTACCATCAAGTCTCGCGATTTCCCGGGAGAGAGGAGTCCGACATGTCGGATAAAAAGCCGCCCCGCACTGCTGCCGAATGGTTCGAACAGGGCCGCAAGTGCTTTCACCAGCCCGATGGTGTAGGTGCCGTGAAGGCCATGGAACAAGTGGTCGACCTGGATCCGGCTTACTGCCACTCGGACGGCGACAACCCGCATTTCTACCTGGGCAAAATCCACGAGGTCGAAGGACGACTGGAGGCTGCCATCATGCACTATACCCGAGCGCTGGCCGTTAATTCGATGGATGAAGAAAGCCTGATCGGAAGGGGCAGCTGCTACACCGTTACCCAACAGCACGATCTGGCAATTACAGACTTCACCAGCCTGGTTCGATTTCCGGAACAATTGCGAAAAGTTCCGTTAAAGCACCTGTATTATGTGATCGCCGAGAATTACCGGCGGCTGCAGCAGTGGGGTGAGGCGATCTACTGGGCCCGAAAGGCGCACGCCGCCGACCCGGGAAATGAACGCCATCAGCAGCTGCTCAACGAGATTACCGCAAACTTGAAAAAGACCTATGATTGAACACCCCCGTGATGCACGGATCGACCGAAACCAGCGTATCGGCAGGAGGCGCCATGAAAAAGAAAATGCGTGTGATGACCGAAAAACCGCTGAACGCGGAAACCCCGGTCGAGCATCTGAGGCCCTGGGTTACCGATAACGACGTGTTTTTCGACCGCAACCAGGGCCAGATACCCGAAGAGCCGATCGATTTGTCGGCCTGGAAACTGGTGGTCGATGGGGAGGTTGAAACGCCCCTGACAATCGGTTTCGATGAAATCTATCGCATGCCGAAAGCCATCGTATCCAACACGCTGGAGTGCTCCGGCAACAGTCGCTCACTGCTGCCGGAAAAAAGCAGAGGGAATCCGTGGACGGTTGGCGGGGTGGGCAACGCCGTGTGGGGGGGCGTGTGGCTCAGGGATGTGTTGAACCGCGCCCGACTCACAGAGGGCGCCCGACATGTAGCGTTCGAAGGATTTGATAAATCGCTGGGTTCGGCGCAGATCCGGTTTATACGCAGCATCCCCGTGCGGAAGGCGATGGAGTCCACCCTGCTCGCTTACGAAATGAACGGTGAGTTTTTACCCGTCAAACACGGGTATCCGCTGCGGGCCCTGGCGCTCGGCTGGACGGGTGCGAACTGCGCAAAATGGCTGAGCCGGATCACGGTGCTTGAAAAACCATATGAAGGCTTTTTTATGGACAAGGTCTACCGGGTGTTTCAGAAAGGGCAGGCTTCGGAAGCCGGGGAAGTTGTCGCAGAGATCCGGTTGAAATCGATAATCACCCAACCGCGGGTCAACGAAACCCTTCAGCCCGGCACGGTTACGGTATTGGGCGCTGCCTATGCCGGTGAGGGTGATGTGGCAGCCGTGGAGGTGTCGGTGGACGGCGGCGGCAGCTGGGCGCCAGCGAATTTTTTGGGACCCCACGAGCCGTTTGCGTGGCGGCAGTGGCAGTACATCTGGGAGGTGACGGAAAAGGGTGATTACACCATCATGGCACGCGCCACTGACGCAGATGGAAACCCTCAACCCATGCGGGGGCAATGGAACGTGCTGGGTTACGGCAACAACGGGGTGCACGAGCACGCCATAGCGGTCACCATCGCGTGAAGATAGTGCCGCAGCATATTCGATACCGTTCTTTCCTTCTTGACAGTTCTTCTGCATGATCACCTGAACCTGTTGGCGCGCTCCAAAACCCACACCACCGGGGAGGGTCCGCCATGAAACAAAGCATAGAGAAGCAGCTGGTCCAGGATCTCCTGGACCAGGCCGGTGTGCAGATCGACGGCGACCGCCCGTTTGACATCCGGGTTCACAACGCTGCCTTTTATCCTCGACTCATTGCCGGCGGTTCGCTGGCGCTGGGGGAAAGTTACATGGATGGCTGGTGGGACTGCGAACGACTGGATCGATTTTTCGAGCGGGTCATGGCTGCCCGATTAGACCAAAAAGTTCGTAAGTCAACGGCGCTTTTTTGGGCGCATATCAAGTCCCGGCTTACCAACACCCAGGGAAAGACCCGGGCCTTCGACATCGGTGAGCACCACTATGATATCGGAAACGACTTGTTCGAGGCGATGCTCGACGAGCGGATGAATTACTCCTGCGCCTACTGGAAACAGAACGACAACCTCGATGCGGCCCAGGAGGCCAAACTGGAATTGACCTGCCGGAAGCTGCTGTTATCTCCGGGCATGCGGGTGCTGGACATCGGGTGCGGGTGGGGCGGCTTTGCAATCTACGCTGCCCAAAATTACGGGGTCGAGGTGACCGGTGTCACAGTGTCCCGCCAGCAGGTCGATGAGGCCCGAAAATGCTGTGCGGGACTGCCTGTGTGCATCGAGCTGCAGGACTACCGCCAGATTCAGGGTGTTTTTGACCGGGTGGTCTCCATCGGGATGTTCGAGCATGTCGGTTTTGCCAAATACCGGACCTACATGCAGGTGGTTCACCGCTGTCTGAAAGCCGGCGGACTTTTTCTACTGCAAACCATCGGCGGCAACTCGTCTGTAAAGAACGTGGATCCCTGGATCGCCAAGTACATATTCCCGAACTCGATGCCCCCGTCCGCCCGCCAAATTACCACGGCAGCCGAAGGTCTGTTCGTGCTGGAGGACTGGCACAGCTTCGGTCCGCACTACGATCATACCCTGATGGCCTGGTACCGCAACTTCACCCAAAACTGGCAGCGCCTCTGCGAAAAATACAGCCAGCGGTTTTACCGCATGTGGACCTACTATCTGCTTAGCTGTGCCGGAACCTTTCGTGCCAGGCGCAACCAGCTCTGGCAGATCGTTTTTTCGAAAAACGGTCTTTGCGGCGGCTATCGCTGTTTTAGGTGACGCTGTTAATCCGGATCCAGTATC
>JAHEIV010000396.1 GCA_024639205.1 Deltaproteobacteria bacterium
GGGGGGGGCATGAATTTAAACATACAAAAACGAAATGTTACGCGAACAATGTCAGAGACGGCTCTGCATGGTTAGGTTTGTGGTTTCATGATACTTGCATGATTCTTGAATAAGGATGAAATCAATATAAAGATGAATTGATATTACGGCTCGGTTTTTTCTCCAAACCCGCCTCCACCCGGTGTCAGAATTCGAAAACGGTCACCAGGTTCAGCCTTGATTTCATTTTTAGAGCCCATGTACAGGCGACGACCGTCCCTGCGGATAAAAAGATTTTGGCCCCGTTTGCCAGGTTGGCCCTTTTCCAGCCCATAGGGTGCGTAAACGCGTCGTTCGGAAAGAATCGCCACGTTCAGGGATTCTAAAAACTCGACTTCCCGAATCAACCCGTCACCACCGTCAAAGGCTCCTTGACCACCGGAGCCCCTCCGGATGGAAAACTCACGGAGTAGCAGTGGGTATCGTCGCTCGAGTATTTCCGGATCGGTAATCCGGGTATTGGTCATATGAGTGTGGACGCCGGATTGGCCGTTCCATGTGGGACCGGCTCCTGCCCCTCCGCCGACGGTTTCGTAGTATCCGAAGCTCTCGTTGCCAAAGGTAAAATTGTTCATGCATCCCTGGGAAGCGGCGGCTACACCAAAGGCTTTCAAAATAACGTCCACCACCCGCTGGGAGGTCAACACATTTCCCCCCACAACAGCGGCATCTGCAGAAGGATCCAACAATGATCCGGAAGGGATGTGCATGGTGATAGGGATCAGACACCCGTAATTGAGAGGGATATCTTTTTTAATCAAACACCTTAAGCTATAAAGGATGGCCGATTTGGTCACCGCCTGGGGTGCATTGCAGTTTCCCCAGATTTCCGGACCCGTTCCGTTAAAATCAAAAATCGCGCTGCCGTCCCGGCGGTCAATGGTCAATATCAGAACAATGGGGCTTCCATCATCCAGATAATCCACAGCAGTCACCGTATCCACTTCCTTTAATCCTTTGCTTTGGGACAGTTCACGAAGACTGTTACGTACCGCCTCTTCGGCGCTGTCCTGGACATGACGCATGTAGGCCTGAACCACGTCAAGACCATAATAGTCCACCATTTCAAGGACCAGTTCGATCCCTTTTTGATTGGCCGCCACCTGGGCCTTGAGGTCGGAAATGTTGTCCGCCAGAAGGCGAGTGCCGCTGATAGTGGGTCGCCCCGGTTGCGAAATGATTCTTCCCGGCGCCAGCAAAAGTTCGGTAATACCTTCTTCTTGAAACACTCCGTCTTCCACCAGTTTAAAGGATATGATACAGGCGCCTTCCTCTTCCAGCCGTCGGGAGCCGGGGGGCATAGATCCAGGAGAAATTCCGCCGATATCGGCATGATGGCCCCGACTGGCCATCCAAAAGATTATTTGTCTTTTGCTGAACACCGGAGTGATCACGGTAATGTCAGGCAAATGACTCCCTCCGGCTGAAGGGTGGTTGGAAACCAAAACGTCACCGGGCTTCAGCGAAGAACCCTGCCGTCGGATCTGTTCCTTAACAGCCTCGCTCATGGCTCCCAAATGCACCGGAAGATGGGGTGCGTTGGCCACCAGTTCTCCGTTTGGGCCGAAAAGGGCGCAGGAAAAATCGAGCCTTTCTTTGATATTGGTGGATATGGCCGTTTTTTGAAGCATCCGACCCATCTGTTCAGCGATGGACATGAAAAGATTACTAAAGATAGAAAGTTGAACCGGGTCTACCTGAGTACCCAATTCCTTATAATCCTTTGTGCCTACCTGGATTTCAACGTCACCCATGCGAGTGATGGTCGCCTTGCAGCCTGGCTCAACAAGTATGGTGGAAGTATCATGAATAATAATGGCCGGGCCCATGATTTCATGACCTGTCTTGAGGGATTCCAGGTCATAAATGGTGGTCTCTTTCCAGCCACCTTCAAAATAACAGGGGGAAGTTGTCAACGGTATGGTGGGTTCGGATGAATCGGCAATGGGGATCTGTCTTAACCCCGAGGTTTTGCCCCTTGCGCGGATCCGCAAATCGTCGATGAGAATATCACGGTCTAAAAGATCAAAACCAAATTCCCGGTGATAAGTGGCACGGAAGGCCCGGACAAAATCCATGTCTTCGGGTTCGGGAATCATTATGGCTGTATCTGTCCCCTGGTATCTGAGATTCAAATAGCCAATACTTTGAACGGCGTCGGCTGAAAATCCCTGTTCTGCCAGTTCTTTTTCGGCTTCCTGTCGTAAGACCGCCAATTCTTTTAAAAGGGCTGGAAGGGTCTTGGGTGTATAGATCAAGGCCGATGGTTTTTGCCTTTCAACCACCACATCGGCAAGGCCGATTCCGTAGGCCGAAAGAATTCCTGAAAACCGGTGGATAAAAATTTTTGAGATGCCCAGGGCCCGAGCGATGGCGCATGCATGTTGGGGGCCAGCACCTCCAAAGGTGGCCAGCACATGTTCTTTGATATCGAATCCGCGCATCACGGAGACTTCTCGTATCGGTCGGACCATCACTTCGTTCGCCACTTGGACATACCCAAGGGCCACTTCTTCAACCGTCAAAAGCGACCGGTCTTTTTGGCGGTAGTATTCGTTGATTTCCACCGTCAGATTTTTCAGGGCCTCTCGGGTGGCTTCAAGGTCCAAGGACTGGTCTTCCGTGGGGCCGAATATTTTGGGGAAATAGTCCGGTTGAAGCCTGCCGAGGAAAAGATTGGCGTCGGTTACCGACAGAAAACCCTCCTTTCGATAGCATATTGGCCCCGGATGCGCTCCCGAGGATTCAGGACCCACCAGAAACATGCCGTTTTCAAAAAAGAGGCGACTTCCCCCGCCGGCGGCAACGGTTTTAATGTGTAGTTGAGGAGCCTGGATGCGAACTCCCGCGGTTTCGGTTTCAAATACCAGTTCATACTCTCCGCCATAGCGAGATACATCAGTAGATGTGCCGCCCATATCAAATCCGATCACCGGCTCGCAGGTTTCCGATTGGAATGTCGTCATGGCATACCCCACAACACCGCCCGCAGGTCCGGATAGTATGGCCCGGCTGCCGGTAAAGCTATCTGCCCGTGCCAGCCCTCCATCCGACTGCATGAACAGCAGGCTTGTCATGTCGAGTCCATCTGAGAATCCTTGGCGAAAACTGCTTAAATATTTCTGGATGTGCGGGTTCAGATAGGCATCAACCATGGTCGTATCACCCCTGGCTACCAGTTTGACCATCGGCATCACTTGAGAGGAAAGTGAAATTTGGGTAAAGCCGAGTTCTGCAGCCAGACGCCCCACAGCCAGTTCATGATCCGGCCACGCATAGGCGTGAAGGAAAACCACGGCAAGGCTCAAAATTCCTTTGTCCAGTAGCGATTGAAGTTGCGGCCGCAGGGTTTCTAATTCCGGGGCTTGGAGCACAACCAGCTTTTCCCCGGTAACTCCATGAACCACCGGGTGTTCCGGCTTTTCCTCTCCTAAGCGCAGGATGCGTAGGCGTTCGTCCACCTCGATGACTTCTTCGTATAACAAATCTGGTTTATGAATTTCGAGGTCGAAGAGTTTA
>JAHEIV010000397.1 GCA_024639205.1 Deltaproteobacteria bacterium
CGGAAGCACACCCGGCCGACCAGACCGTCAGGCGCAGCGGATAGTGCACCGCCATTTGCGGCAGCAGGTCTCGCTCCAGGGTTTCCCACATCGGTCGGTCCCTGAAAAATCGGCTGATGGACACCGTCAGCAGTTGCTCGCATTCCCGGCGGCATTGCGGATCCTGCTTCAAAACGGTCAGATATTCAGACATCCGGCGGCAGCCCAACTGCTGCATGTGACGGTGAAGTCTTTTCTTGACGCCTTTTCTGACTTTCCGGTAGCCGGACCAGGAGAGATCGAAAAAGTCGAGCACTTGACGTAAGGAATCGTCGGCCAACATAGTGCCTACCGTTTTGGCTTCGGCGGGATCGTCGGAAAATATGCAGATTAGAGGGAGGCGGCCAATCGACATCCCTGGTCGATCGCCCGTTTGGCATCCAGCTCCACAGCGCGGTCGGCCCCTCCGATAAGGTGAACCGTTTTGCCGCAATCGGCAAGCTCCTCGTATACATCGCGGAGGGGGTTCTGGCCGGCGCAAATGATTACCGTGTCCACCTCCAGCAGCAAAGGTTGATCTTTGCGGGTAATGTGCAGGCCGCGGTCATCGACTTTTTCGTAGCGCACGCCGTTGATCATCGAAATCCCGCGCTTTTTCAATGCCGAACGGTGAATCCAGCCGGTGGTTTTTCCGAGGTCATTTCCGATTTTTGAATCCCTGCGCTGCAGGAGAAATATCTGGCGCCCGGACGGGGACAATTTTGGCCCGGTTTCGGAAAGGCCGCCCGGCCGGCGGTAGGTCATGTCGATTCCCCACTCGCGCAGGAACACTTCCCGGTCGAGACTGGCGGATTGGCCCGAATGAGAGATGAACTCGGCGACGTCGAAACCGATACCGCCGGCGCCAACGATGGCCACCCGCTGTCCAACCGGGTTGTCCTCGGCCAGCACTTGTAGATATGATAATACCATGGCGTGATCGATCCCATCGATAGCCGGTTTCCGGGGCGTCACACCGGAGGCGATCACAATTTCATCGTAGTTTTCCTGTACCAGTGCGCGGGCGCTGGCGGCGCTGTTCAGGCGCACGCTCACGTTGCTGAGCGCCAGCGTTTTGGTGAAATAGCGCAGCGTTTCGGAAAATTCTTCCTTTCCGGGTATTTTAACGGCCATGTTGAATTGTCCGCCGATCCGGTCCGATTTTTCAAACAACGTCACCGCATGGCCTCTCTGGGCGGCAATAACGGCCGCAGACAGACCTGCCGGGCCGGCCCCTACCACTGCGATCGATTTCGTCTTCTCGGCAGGGGGGTAATTGAGCTCCGTTTCATGGCAGGCCCGCGGGTTGACCAAACAGGTGGTCATCTTGCCCAGGAATATGTGATCCAGGCAGGCCTGGTTGCAGGCGATGCAGGTGTTGATCTCATCGGAACGGTTGTCGGCGGCCTTGTTGACAAAATCCGGATCTGCCAGAAACGGACGGGCCATTGAAACCATGTCGGCGTCTCCCCGGGCCAGTATTTCCTCGGCAAGCTCGGGCGTGTTGATCCGGTTGCTGGTGATCAACGGTATGGTAACCGAATCACGAAGCCGGGCTGTCACCCAGGTAAATGCGGCACGCGGCACCATGGTGGCGATGGTGGGAATACGTGCTTCGTGCCACCCGATACCGGTGTTGATCAGGGTGGCGCCGGCGGCTTCAATTTTTACAGCCAGGGCGACCACCTCGTCCCAGCTGCTGCCGTTTTTCACCAGGTCGAGCATGGACAGACGGTAGATGATAATAAAATCCGATCCCACCTGTTCCCTCACGCGGCGGACGATCTCCAGGGGAAAGCGAATGCGGTTTTCAAAACCCCCACCCCAGCGATCGGTCCGCTGGTTGGTCTTGGATACGATGAACTCGTTGATCAGGTATCCTTCCGAGCCCATTATTTCCACTCCGTCATAGCCGGCAGTTTGAGCCAGCCCGGCGCAGGAGACAAAATCGCGGATCTGATTTTCAATTTCTTGATCAGAAAGAGCGCGGGGACGAAAAAAATTGATGGGGGCTTTTATGGCAGACGGTGCCACCAGGTCCTCGTGAAAGGCATATCTTCCGCTGTGAAGGATCTGAAGCGCGATTTTGCCGCCCGCATCGTGAACGGCACAGGTCACCTGGCGGTGTTGCTCGGCTTCCTTCTGCGTGGAAAGTCGGGCGGCATGGTCAGCGATTCGCCCTTGGTCGTTGGGGGCAATTCCGCCGGTGACGATCAGGGCTGCCCCCCCCCTGGCCCGTTCGGTATAAAAGGCCGCCATTTTCGCAAAACCGTCGGGAGCTTCTTCCAATCCGGTGTGCATCGATCCCATCAACACGCGATTTTTCAAACGGGTGAATCCAAGCTCCAGCGGTGCCAGAAGGTGGGGATAAGTGGGGTGCGTCATCGCAAACTCCTTTGTCAGTGATACGAATGCACTACCCATATCTCTTCGGTTCTGTCAATCCTGGGCAAGACTAATCTGTCGATAATGCAACCGTAAAAACGCGGCAAGCCTTCGACCTGCGGTATGTCGGCGTCAACCCGTCATTTCAACCGATCCTCCTATTCGCCTTGCAGCCGACGGCGCCCAGGCGATGGACCACCCGGGCAGCTCCGGTATCCGGCCGGGGGATCATCCTGGCCGGCATCGGTCTTTTGCGGTTGAATTATTCCCGATTGTTGATATCTTAAGCTTTGACAGCGCGGGGACAGCAAATTTCGCGCGGCAGTTTTACCGCTTAAAACCAAACAGGGATGTGCAATGGACATTTACTACATTGACGGGGAATTCCTTCCCGCTGATCGTGCAGTCATACCCGTGAACGATCTGGCAGTTCTGAGGGGCTTTGGCGTTTTCGACTTTCTGCGCACCTATGGCGGTCGCCCCTTTCACCTCCGCGACCATCTGAAGCGATTGAGGCACTCGGCCGAGCAGATCAGCCTGCACTGCCCCTGGTCCGTGGAAGAGCTCGAGGAGATCGTCGGACAGACGCTGCAGCGCAACAGCCACGCGGAATCCAACGTTCGGATCGTTGTGACCGGTGGACCCAGCGAAGATTTCATCACACCGGGGCAAAGCCCCCGGCTGATCGTGATGGTTTCTCCGCTGATCGTGATGCCGACCCAATGGTATGAGCACGGGATCAAGATCATCACGGCATCGCTGGAGCGGTTGATGCCGGGTGCCAAGAGTATCGATTATATACCGGCGATATTGGCACTGCGAAGAGCCGCGGAGGAAAACGCGGTGGAAGCGATATACCTCGATGGCGGAAATAATGTCCTCGAGGGCACCACCTGCAATCTTTTCATGTTCAGTGGCGGAAAATTCGTCACCCCTGACAAGGGTGTTCTGAGTGGGGTCACACGAAAAGTGGTGCTCGGGCTGGTTCAATCACGATTCACGCTGGAACTGAGAGACATTTCTCTAAACGAACTGCTGGCAGCGGAAGAGGTTTTCGTCTGCTCCTCCAACAAGGAGGTGGCTCCGGTTGTGAAGGTGGATGAGGCCGTCATCGGAGACGGAAAACCCGGC
>JAHEIV010000398.1 GCA_024639205.1 Deltaproteobacteria bacterium
TTTTCCTGGTGAACGTGACAACTCTGATTCTCCTCCAGACACAATCGTTCTTCACATTCAACACGCTGGCGGAAGCTTTTACTATTCTATGCCCTTCGCGAAAGGACAACGGCGCTATGAACTCAGTGCCAAAAGCCTTCGGGTCCGGGGGGGAGCGCCTCCATTTAAGGGGTTTCCTCAGGGAGCGAATGCCTTCTTGCTTGTCGGAACCGAAGTGGGGGACTCTTCACTTGACATTGGAGTGTTCGCTGACCAATGGAACCTCATGCTCGACGTCGAATGAGTCGGGATATCAATGGTAAAGCAAAAGGCTTATAGAGAAGGAATATGCCAATGAGTATCGATGACAGACCCCGCTGCGACTGGATGGGCAACGATGAATTGATGCGTCGCTACCACGATGATGAATGGGGTGTGCCCGTTCACGAAGATCTCAAGTGGTTTGAATATATGGTGCTCGATGCTTTTCAGGCCGGGCTTTCATGGAGGACGGTACTGCACAAGCGCGAAGCCTTTCGAAAGGTATTCCGCTGCTTTGATCCGGCCAAAGTTGCCCGGATGTCGGAAAAGGTTATGGAAAAAGCCTGCCAAAATCCGGCTATCATTCGCAACCGCTTGAAGATCCGTGCAGCAGTCAAAAATGCCAAAACCTTTATCCGGTTGAAAGAAAAGCACGGTTCCTTCGATGCCTTTATCTGGTCGTTCACCGGTGGCAGGGTCATTCACAACGACTGGAAAGAATTAATCGAAATCCCCGCTCACACCGAGCTTTCAGATACCGTCAGCAAGGCCTTAAAGCAAGAGGGTTTTTCCTTTGTCGGCACCACCATTTGCTATTCATTCCTCCAGGCGGGCGGCATCGTCAACGATCATCTGGTGGACTGCTTTAGGCACAAAGAGTTAGTGGGCGGCTGAAGGCCAGCCCCAATCGATAAAAAAATTACCTGAAGGGAAATCAAAGCTCTTCCGGCGTGAAGGCCACCACGTCGTCGATCTCAGTCGCATCGGCAAACAGCATCACCAGGCGATCGACGCCGAAGGCATTGCCGGCCGAAGCCGGCATGTCCTTCAGGGCGCTCAAAAATTTCTCCGGCAACGGGTAAACCGATTTGCCGGCCAAACGCCGTACCTTCCGCTCTTCCTCGAACCGCAAACGCTGCTCCGACGGATCGGTGAGTTCGGTGAAAGCATTGCAGAGTTCCAAGCCGCCTATGTAAAGTTCGAAACGTTCGGCCAGGCGGCGATCTTCAGGTTTGAGCCGGGCCAGCGCACCGCAGGCAGCGGGGTAGTCATAGAGAAACACGGGTTTGGCGATGCCGAGGTGCGGTTCGATGTCCAGTCCCATCACTTCGTCGAAACGATTTTCCTTCAAGGCCTGTTCCACTGATACCGAAGATAGGCGGTCGAAGGCCTCGGCAACGGTCAGCCGCCGCCACGGCGGCGCCAGGTCGATCCTTTGCCCCTTGTAGTGCAGCACATCACCGGATCCTAGCTGCCGAGCAACAGCAACGATCAGTGTCTCGCACTGCGCCATCATGCCGTTGTAGTCGGCACCGGCCGTGTACCACTCCAGTAATGTCAGTTCCGGTATGTGCCGGGATCCTCTCTCATCGCGGCGAAAGCATTTGCAGACCTGGAAGATACGGGGATAGCCGGCGACCAGAAGCCGCTTCATGCACAACTCGGGTGAGGTCTGAAGGTACCAGCTGCCAGACGGCTGGGCGTCGATATGCGCCTCCGATGCCGGCGCGGGGATTCGGATAGGGGTCTCCACTTCCAGGTAATCGTTTTCCGCGAAAAACTGCCGGACGGTCCGGATGATGCGGGCTCTTAGCCGAAGGTTCGAAAGACAGGCTGTCTGGCGGTATGGCATCGTCATTGAATTGGGGTTTTCCGCCGTAAAAAGTCAGGGAATCGAATTGAGCGATTTACCGTCCATCGCCTCATAGATTCCCGGGTGAGTTGTCGGCTTTACGATTGCAATCTCGACCCGCGCGGACCGGCCGGACGGTTCTGCGACGCTGCCCGATCCGATTTCGCCGCAACCGTTGACCCAGGGCAAAATAAAAAAAACACAGAAACCGTAAAACTCTCGCAAGCACTGGTTGACATCGCAGCACCTTGAACGGTTCCACCGGCCGGCCACAGGATCGACGTATCGTTTCGTCAGATGAAAAAGGGCCCGACTGAGAGGAATTTCGGGCATCCTCGTCGTGTGAAGTCGTCAGAACATCACAAAAGATTAATGCCGACATTTCGGGAAAGAATCATTTATGGCCTGAAACTAAATGAGGATACGCGCCGCCGCCCGCGCCAGCGCGATGACGTAGGTGGGGAAGATACCGATCACCACCATCGCCGTCACCAGGGTGCCGGTCAAAAGCTTGACGGCCGGCGAGACGGACAGAGCCGGCAGATCGTTCGGCGGCTCAAGCAGGTAAGCCGCCTTGACGACCAGCATGTAGTAGTAAAGCGAGATGACGACGTTGATCATAGCGATGAGAACAAGAGTGAAGTAACCTTGCTGCATGGCGGCGACGAAGACCAGCAGTTTACCGGTAAAGCCGATGGTCGGCGGAATGCCGGCCAGACCGAATAACGCCAGCATCAGGGCCATGGCCAGCAGCGGCGAGCGTCGGTGAAGCCCGGCCAATTGATCGATCTGCAGGCTGTCGCCGTCGCCGGCCACCTTGACCAGCACCAAAAAACAGGTGAATTTCATCAACAGCAGGGACAGCGCATAGAAGATGGACGCAGCATAGCCCGCCGCATCCATGCACAGGATCCCGATGAGCACGTAACCGGCATGGGCGATGCTCGAGTAGGCCATCAGTCGGTTGAAGTCTTTCTGAGCGACGGCCGCCAGGTTGCCGACGGTCATGGTAACAATGGCGAGCACCACCAGCGCCTGCGCCAGGTAAGCGCTACCGCCGCTGCTCAACGCTACAAACCGCATCAGCATCGCGACGGCCGCCACTTTTGACGCCGAAGCAATGAACGCCGCCACCTGGTTGGGTGCGCCCTGGTAGACATCCGGCGCCCAAAAATGAAAGGGAAACACCGCCAGTTTGAAGAAAAATCCACCGAGGCTCAGCAACAGGCCGATGATAACCAACGGCCTGTTGCTGACGGCAGGGAGCACCTGGACCAGTTCGCTCAGGTAAACAGCCTTGACAGACCCATAAAGGACGGCCAGGCCAAAGAGCATGGCGGCCGAGGCGCAGACGCCGATCAGGAAGTACTTGAGACTCGCCTCGAGACCGGTTTCCTGCCGGCGTTGCATGGCCACCAGGATATAGAGCGAATAGCTGCTGAGTTCCAGGGCGACGTATATCGTCAAGAGGTGTACCGCGCTGACCAGCATCATCATGGCCAGGGTGCAGGCAAAGAGCAGCAGATAGAACTCGGGGTGGACCTTCCGGTTGACTCCACCGAGGTTGGTGCAGATACAGATAACCAGAAACAACCCCATGGAAAGCATGACCTTGAAAACCTGGGAATAGAGGTCCACCTGGTAGGTCCCGCTAAAG
>JAHEIV010000399.1 GCA_024639205.1 Deltaproteobacteria bacterium
GTCAGTTAAAGGATTTTAACCTGCACCGCATCTATCTGAATCCGAAAATCAAACAACATCTTGGAATGATTCAACGCCTGTTTGAGATCCTGTTTGATCAGTACCTGACGGACCTGGTGAAAGAAAACCGCTCTTCGGCGATTTACACGCAGTATTTAAAGGACATGTCGCCCGACTATATCGAGCAAAACAAGCCCGAAGAGATCGTCAGGGATTTTATCGCCGGGATGACGGACCAGTACTTTCTCCGGCAGTGTCCGCAAGAGCTGCGGCCCAAGGCGGTTGCCCGGTGAGATGCCGGAAATAGGAAACGGGCAGCCGAAGTCCGGGTATCCGATGAATCATGGTAGAGCATCAAGAAAAGTTTTACAGGAACCGAGTCACGGCCGACCGCACGACCTCTTTCCGGGTGGCGGTCAAGGAAACCGATCTGTGGGTGCACGCAGACAGGGACTATACCGAACAAGTTCGGGAAAAGGTGCTTCAGCAGCGTCGGTATATCGAAGACACCATCCGGCAGCATCCGAAGTTTGCGGATACTCTCGTGCCCTGGCGCACCAGGGTTCCGCTGCCGCGCATCGTCGCGGACATGATCCGCGCAGGCGAGGCGGCCGGAGTTGGCCCGATGGCAGCAGTGGCAGGGGCCATCGCCGAGCAGGTGGGAAAGTCGTTGCTGCAGCTTTCCCGGCAGGTGGTGGTGGAAAACGGAGGTGATGTTTTCCAGAACACGGTGAATCCGATTGTCACCGGCATTTATGCCGGCCGGTCCCCGTTGAGTATGAAAATCGGAATTCGGGTCGGTGGCCAGAAAAGGTCGATCGGCGTCTGTACGTCCTCCGGAACGGTAGGGCACTCGCTGAGCCTGGGATCTGCCGACGCTGTCAGCGTCGTTGCATCCAGCTGCGCGCTGGCAGATGCGGCGGCGACTTCGATCGCCAACCAAATTCACATGCGCACCGATATTGAAGATGCCATCGCCTTCGCCAAAGCGATTGCAGGGGTGGAGGGCGTGGTGGTTATCAAGGGCGACCGGATGGGCGCATGGGGCAACCTGGAAATTGTGCCGCTCGTGCAGGAAGACAGATCGTGATTTGCCGACAAGCAGCTAAAGCGCGGACTTTCGGAATTCGGTTGTCCACCGGCCCTGTTGAAAGTGATGGATTTTGAAACGATCCCGCAGCGACCGGTGAATTCCGGTGCTGCCGAATCGATTGCTACCTGTCCGGCAGGGTTGTTAAGCATTACATCGCCGCAGGGTCGGATCTTCAGCGCCGCGGATAAATAAAGGGTTGAGTTTTCCTCGCAATCAGCGTAGTTTTACAGGGATTTACACTGGCAGCAGAGCCATATATCGGGAACAGGGATCTGAAAGTGGAGAGAATCATGAAAAAGGTAAAAATGGGTATCTGGGTGGCGATCGTCGCCTTTACAGCGATCTTCATTTATCAAAACCAGCAGTTTTTTCTGGCCGGTCAGTCCTTGCGGCTCAACCTGCTGTTTGCTGAATACCAGAGCCCGGAGTGGAAAATCGTGATGATCTGCACCGGTTTTTTCATAGCCGGCCTGATCCTGGGCATCTACCTTCTCGTAATCTATCACCTGCGAATGAAAAAAAAGCGAAAAACCCAACGACTTCAGACCGATAAACCGGATGAACGCATCGCTGCCCCTGAATCGGCTGCGAAGCCCGAACCGCCTGCAAAGCCCGAACGGGCCATCCCGCAGGGGTCGGATGCCAAAACCGTTGTCATTACTCCTGAAGCCGCCGCCCCGGTGGCAGAGCGGCAAGAGCCATAAATGGCCCGTTAGATGAGAACGCTTCGTCGAAGGACATCGAAAAGGACCCATGAGAGACGCGTAGCGACCATACGGGAGCATTTCGTAAAACACACTGCAACCGACCTGCCGGCCGGCATTTACCGGCAGACCTGATCTATGAGCCCTCCGAAAATCACACCCATGATGCAGCAGTACCTGTCAGTCAAAGAGGCGTATCCGGATACGATTCTCTTTTATCGCATGGGCGACTTTTTCGAGATGTTTTTCGATGATGCCGAACTGGCCGCCAGGGTTCTCGAAATTACCCTGACTTCCCGCAACAAAAAAGAAGATACTCCCATTCCCATGTGCGGCGTTCCTCACCGCGCAGCACCGGGGTATATTTCCCGACTGTTGGATGCCGGACATAAGGTGGCCATCTGTGATCAGGTGGAGGAACCGGCTGCCGCCAAAGGTCTTGTCAAAAGAGAGGTGGTGCGGGTCATCACGCCGGGTATGATTGTTGAAAACGAGTACCTGGAAGAAAAATCGAACAACTACATTCTGGCCCTGGTGAACGCATCGCAAAAATGCGGACTGGCTTATCTCGATCTGTCCACCGGCACTTTTCGGCTCACCGAATCCGATCAGGCCGAAAAAATCGCAGCCGAAGTTCTGCGCATTTCACCCAGTGAAGTCATTTTCCCGGAGACCGGCCGTAACGATCCGTTTTTTACGGTGTTCACGGATGCTTTAGCGGAAGCGACCGTATCCTGGTTTTCGGACCGCTTTTTTGAACATCGAAGTGCCCGCAGCGCCTTGCTGCAGCAGTTCAAGGTGGTTTCCCTGGAAGGTTTCGGATGCGAGCAGGCGGAAGCCGGCACCCGGGCTGCCGGGGGCCTTCTGCTTTACGTGCAGGAGATGCAAAAACAGCCCGTAGAGCACATTCAGCGCGTCGAACCCTATTTTCTGGAGCGATACCTGTGGCTGGATGAAATGAGCCGCCGCAATTTGGAGCTGACGTCCAACATCCGGACGGGTTCGCGGCAGGGGACCCTGCTGAACGTCATAGATCGAACCGTAACCGCCATGGGCGGCCGCATGCTCAAGGAGTGGCTGCGCTATCCACTTTTGGACAGCCGGGAGATCGAGCAGCGACTGGATGCGGTGGCGGAAGGTAAAAAGAACCGGTCGGTTCGCAACCCCCTGCGAGAGACCCTGCAATCTGTCTACGACCTCGAGCGACTGGGCAGCAAGATCAGCATGGGACATTGCAACGCCAGGGATCTGACCGCTCTCAAACAATCGCTTCTGCTGCTGCCGGATATCACTTCGCTCTTATCCCGACTCGACGCCGAGCTGTTTGCCCTGCAGGAAGATCCGGACAGCCTGGACCAGCTGGCAGCTTTGATCGACACCGCCATACGGGAAGATGCACCGCCGACAACCCAGGAAGGCGGTATGATCCGGTCCGGCTACAACGGCCAGCTGGACGAGCTGGTGCAGATGAGTCGCGACGGCAAAGGGTGGCTGGCCAGGCTGGAAGTTCAGGAACGGGAGACCACCGGCATCCAGACGATCAAGGTTCGCTACAACAAGGTTTTCGGTTACTACATCGAGGTGCCTAAATCCCGCGCAGAAAATGTCCCAGCGCATTACGTCCGCAAGCAGACACTGGTCAATGCGGAGCGCTATATTACCGACGAGCTGAAAACCTTCGAAACAAGGGTCCTTCATGCCGAGGAGCAGCGGGCCATTCTGGAATTGGAGA
>JAHEIV010000031.1 GCA_024639205.1 Deltaproteobacteria bacterium
TGAAACCGCCGAGGTCGAACCATCTGCCGACACTGAAGAAGCCACACCGAAAACAACGGTCCGCAAACGTAAGAAAAAAGATATCGCAGCAAAAATTATCCAGCTCCCGATCACCCCCAAGAAACCGCCCCCCGCAGAAGAACCTGCTGAAACAGCCCGGCCATCGAAGCCGGCAGCCAAATTCAGGGCCGCCAAGCCGCTGCCGATCCCGAAAGAACCGGCGGCGGAAACAGCGACCAAAGACACCAGAAAAAAGAAAAAGAAAAGAACCGATGAAAATGACCAAGACCGTCGATTCGTAAAAAAGAAACCCGCCTTCAGGCGAAAAGAAATCGTGGAGGGAGAAGCACTCTACAGCCGGGGGCACCGTGCCCGCAAAGGCAGAAAAGGCGTAAAGGCCAAATCCGGTGCATTTGGTCAGAAAACCCAGATCACCGTAGCCAAGGCCATTAAACGCCGGATCAAAATCGACGACAGCATTCTTCTTGCCGATTTGGCCAAACGCATGGGCATCAAAGCCGGTGAAATGATCCGCGCCTTGATGTCAATGGACGTAATGGCGACTGTGAATCAGACCATTGATTTCGACATGGCTACTCTGGTAGCGGCTGAATTCGACTATGAAGTCGAAAAAGCCAGTTTTGAGGAAGAAACGATTTTAAAGATCGAAGAAGATGCTCCCGAGAAAATGAGCGAAAGACCGCCGGTTGTCACCATCATGGGCCACGTGGATCACGGGAAGACCTCGCTGCTGGACGTAATCCGCGAAACCAAAATAACCGATATCGAGGCCGGTGGTATCACCCAGCACATCGGTGCCTATTATGTGGAAACCGAAAAGGGAAAAATCGCCTTTCTGGACACACCGGGGCATGAAGCCTTCACCGCAATGCGTGGCAGAGGCGCACAAGTCACCGACATTGTCGTTCTGGTTGTCGCGGCTGACGACGGTGTCATGCCGCAAACCATCGAAGCCATCAATCATGCCCGGGCTGCCGATGTCCCGATCATCGTGGCGGTGAACAAGATTGACAAGGACAATGCAGACCCCGAGCGGGTGTACCGTGAACTGTCCGAACAGGGACTTGCACCGGAAGACTGGGGAGGAGATACCATTTTCGTAAAGGTATCGGCCAAGCAAAAAACCGGCATTACGGATCTTCTCGAAATGATTCTGCTGCAGGCCGAAGTTCTCGAGTTGAAAGCAAACCCGGACAAACTGGCCGGCGGTCATGTGGTGGAATCCAAGATTGATCCCGGCCGTGGTGCGGTGGCCACCGTTTTGGTGCAGGAGGGCACGCTGCGGGTGGGCGATGCAGTGGTCTGCGGCGTCTACCACGGCAAAGTGCGCGCCATGCTCGATGACCGGGGTGAACCGACGGAAACAGCCGGCCCTTCGATTCCGGTGGAAGTCGTCGGCCTTTCCGGTGTCCCGATGGCCGGTGATGAACTCATCGCTCTGGACGATGAAAAGAACGCCAAGCAGATCAGCGAACACCGAATCCTGAAACAGCGCTCCAAAGAGCTGGCCAAATCGAGCCGGCTCAGCCTGGACAAGCTCTATGAGAAAATGCAAGAAGGTGAGGTAAAAGATCTGAATCTGATCATCAAGGCCGATGTCCACGGCTCCATTGAAGCGTTGACCGATTCATTGACCAAGCTTTCCAACGAGGAAGTCAACATCAATGTCGTCCATTCAGCCACCGGAACCATATCCGAATCCGACATCTCGCTGGCTTCCGTGTCAGAGGCCATCATTATCGGTTTCAACGTCCGTCCCACTTCCAAGGTCAACGCCATGGCCCATGAAGAAGGGGTGGACATGCGATTTTACAATGTCATCTACAACGTTATCAAAGAAGTCAAGGATGCCATTGCCGGCATGATGGCCTCCACTTTTGAAGAGAACTCCCTCGGCCGGGCAGAGGTTCGGGAAGTGTTCCACGTGCCGAAGATCGGAGCGATCGCCGGATGTTACGTCACCGAAGGCAAAATTGAACGCAGCCGATCCCTGCGTGTCCTTCGCGACGGCATCGTCGAGTATGAAAGTAAGGTTAGCTCCTTGAGACGCTTCAAAGACGACGTTAAGGACGTTCAAAGCGGCTACGAGTGCGGCATCGGGATTGAAAATTACAACGACATAAAAGTCGGTGATGTTCTGGAGTGTTATTACCTGAAAGAAATCAGGCCCGAACTGTAACTTTGAATGCTCCCGGATATCCGGGAGCATTCAAATGCCGGGATAATCCAGCTTCGCTGCGCTTGAAATCGAAACGTGCTCTGCGGTCAAAACGTTGCGCTTCAAGCAAAAGGATAATTATACTCCGTGTAGGCGGAATGGTCACCGGCAAAAGCGGATAACCAAATTCGTGAGTTTGTCATGGTTGTTGGTATCGGTAACATCATCTTCAGGCTTCACGAATGCCGCTCTTTGAAAAGTAAACGAAAGATTGTGAAGTCTATCGTTGGCCAGATCCGCAATAAGTTCAATGTGTCAGTCGCCGAAGTCGGATCCAATGACATCTATCAACGCTGCGAGATCGGGTTCGCGCTCGTGGGAAACAACCGCCAGGTTCTCAATTCTAAAATGGACAAACTGCTCAACATGGTCGATTCGCTGGGACTGGCGGAAATCATCGATACCGATCTGGAGATAATGAACCTGTGAACACGTATTCCAGGGCAGAGAGAGTCGGCGGGTTGATCCAACAAACCGTATCGGAGATCCTGTTCAAGCAGGTAAAGGACCCGCGGCTCGAATTGGCTACGATCACCTATGTCAAAATGACACGGGATCTGAAAATTGCGCGGATCTATTTCGTAGTGCCGGGAGGCGATCAAAAGGCAGCGGCCGCAGCCGAAGGGTTCCAGAGCGCAGCCGGCTACCTGAAGCGAGCCCTTTCAAGCCGATTGGACCTTCGATACATGCCAAAGCTCGAGTTCTATTACGACGACTCTTTCGATTACGGCTCGAAGATTGAAAAACTGTTGAAATCCATTCGCACGGAACCATGATTGAACAAATTGCAAATCAACTGAAGGCCGGCGGCCGTTTGCTGCTGACATCACATGCAAACCCGGACGGTGATGCTGTCAGTTCCATGCTGGCACTGGGGCTGGCACTCAAGAAAATCGACAAGGACATCGTCTGGCTCAACGAAAGTCCGATACCTGCCGTGTACCGTTTCCTGCCGTCCGTCGATCGGATCTCACAGGCCGTGGACGCGCATCAGCCATTTGATGCAGTCGTGGTGATGGACTGCGGGGACACCGAACGCATCGGGTGCCCTGCTGCTATCATCGATCGGGCTCCGTTGGTTGTCAACATTGATCACCATGCCACCAATACCGGCTTTGGGCACCTGCAGTATATCGATCCGAAAGCGTGTGCGACAACGGAACTGATTTATCGGCTGCTGGAGAAGATGGGTATTTCACTCGACCAGAACATCGCGACGGCCATATACACCGGCATTCTTACCGACACGGGTTCCTTCCGGTTTTCAAACACGAATTCGGCGGCTTTCGCCATATGCACGGAGATGACCGCCCTGGGGGTAGACCCGTACGATATTGCCCAGCAAGTCTATGGTCCCTATCCTCTCGAGCGAATTAAACTGTTGAACCTGGCACTCGATTCGATTGAGATATCCGCCAATCGCAAACTATCGATAATGACGGTCACACAGGCCATGCTGAATCAAACCGGTACCCAACTGGAAGATGTGGACGGGTTGATTCATTACGCCAAAAGGATCCAGAATGTCAAAGTCGCAGCCTTGATCCAGGAGCTGCGAAACGGCAGCGAAACAGCCGGCTCCCCGGGGCAGTATCACGTAAGCCTGCGTTCGGATGGAACGGTGGACGTGTCGGCCATTGCAACAACGTATGGAGGCGGTGGCCACAGCACGGCTGCCGGGTTCGGCATGACAGCGACCCTTTCGGAAATAAAATACAAAATTGCAACGCTGGCTGATACGTTGTAATGTCGATGGCCGACGCATCCAGCTTGGACGGCGTTTTGATTATTAACAAGGCGCCGGATATGACTTCGGCCGAAGTGGTTGCCGCAGTGAAAAAACTGCTGCCTGCCCGCAAGGTCGGGCATGCCGGCACACTGGATCCGTTTGCTACCGGTGTATTGGTGTGTTGCATCAATCGGGCCACCCGGCTTGCCCGTTTTTTCCTGGAGGGCAAAAAAACCTATCGAGCCGTTTTGCATTTGGGGATCGAAACCGACACACAGGATGTCACCGGAACAATCGTTGCCACCGGCGACGCGGCTGCGGTGACGAACCAGCAGATCGAAAGGGTGTGCAGACAATTCGAAGGAGAATACTGGCAGTCGCCGCCGCGTTACTCGGCTCTGAAACATCACGGTAAACCGCTTTATCGATATGCCAGAGAGGGAGAGCCGATTCAGAAACCGCCGCGGCGTGTGGAAATCAAAACGATCCGCCTGCAGAGCGTTCGTTCGCCGCTGGTCCGGTTTGAAGTCGACTGCAGTGCCGGCACCTACATCCGAACGCTCTGTTTCGACATAGGAAAAGCCCTGGGTTGCGGGGGCCATCTAAAAGAGCTCGTACGGCTGGAGAGCAGCCGGTTTACACTGCAAGAGGCCATCTCTCTGTTTGAATTGCAGCGGGCAGCTGCGGACGGCAACGCCGCCGAGCGTATAATCTCCATGGAGAGCGCCCTGCGCAGCATGCCCGGAATTACGGCCAACAAGGCTTTGACGGCGGATGTAAAACATGGCAGAGTGGTCTACAAAAATGAAATCCTGCCTTCCACGGAACACAACCGGGAAGGTCTGGTAAAAATAGTGGATGAGCACCAACATCTAATCGCGGTTCTCGGTTTTCGGAAGCAGCGCCAGGAGATGCAATATCACTGCGTGTTCAATTGACAAAAGGAGGTAAAAAGAAAGTGGTCCTTACAACGGAAGACAAGAAAAGACTAATCGACAAATACCGGCTGCATGACAGTGATACCGGATCGCCTGAAGTTCAGGTCGGGTTGTTGACCCACCGGATATCCTATCTCACCGAACATTTAAAAATGCACAAAAAGGATCACCACAGCCGTAGAGGTTTGTTGATGTTGGTCGGCAGGCGTCGCAGACTGCTCAATTACGTGAAAAACAAAGATGTCAACCGCTATCGATCGATCATCGATACGATCGGCCTGAAACGGTAGGGTGGAGAAGAATCCTTACGGGATCCTGTCGATTCTTACCGCTGGACACCTCTGGGGGCAGGGCTCCTGTTCGTAGCAACCCCTTTCATTCATTCAATTTTCAGAAATGGGCGGAATCCCGGTGACGGGAACACAACCTAGCACTCATTTCTCAGGAGTAACAAATGCAGATATCACACAACGCCCTGCTCGGCGGAAAGACATTGAGCATCCAGACCGGAAAAGTCGCCAAACAGGCTTCCGGTTCTGTTTACGTTGAGTACGCCGACACGAGCGTACTGGTTTCAGTCGTTTCGGCACGGGATGAAAGAGCAACCGATTTTCTTCCTCTCACTGTCGAATATCAGGAAAAAATTTATGCCGCCGGTCGAATACCGGGAAACTATTTTCGCCGTGAAATCGGTCGACCCAGCGAGAAGGAAACCCTTACCGCCCGGCTGATCGATCGACCGATTCGCCCCCTGTTTCCCAAAGGCTGGCGACACGAAACCCAGGTCATAGCGATGGTGCTGTCGATGGACCAGGAAAACGATCCCGACACACTGGCCATGATTGGTGCCTCAGCGGCACTGGAAATATCGGATATTCCGTTTGCAGGACCCATTGCCTGTGTTCGGGTGGGGCGCATCGACGGCGAGCTTGTCATCAATCCGGGCATCAGCCTGTGGGAAAAAGCCGACATCAACATCATCGTCGCCGGATCGAAAACCGGCATCGTGATGGTGGAAGGCAGCGCCCAGATCGTAAGAGAAGACGACATGCTGGAGGCCATCCATTTCGGGCACCGGGAAATGCAGCCGATCATCGAACTGCAGGAAAAACTGCGCGAAGCTGCCGGTAAAACCAAAAGGGTGTTCCATCCGCCCGAAACAGACCCGGAGCTTGCCGCCAAAGTGAAAACGGAGCTTCAAGCAGCCATTCGGCAGGCCGTCGTTATCCCCGAAAAAATAGCGCGCGGCACTCGCTTGCGGGAGCTCAAAAGTGAGTATGTCGAAAACCTCGATGAAGCGTTCGCCGATCGAAAAGAGGAAGTGTCCGCTGTATTCAGCGATCTGAAAAAAAATATATCCCGTAATCTGATTTTACAGGAAGGCATTCGAATCGACGGCCGCAAATCTGACGAAATTCGGCCCATCACCTGTGACATCCAGGTGCTGCCGCGAACCCACGGCAGTGCACTGTTCACCCGGGGTGAAACCCAGGTGCTGGGCGTGCTGACGCTTGGTTCCGGACAGGACGAGCAACGGGTCGAAACACTGATCGGCGACGAATTCCGTCCGTTCATCCTGCATTACAATTTCCCCCCGTTTTCCGTCGGGGAGGTCAAGCGCATCGGCGGCCCCAGCCGGCGGGACATCGGGCACGGCGGCCTGTCCACCCGAGCCATTGAAAAAGTGCTGCCGGACAAAGAACTCTTCGATTACACAATCCGAATTGTCTCCGAAGTTTTAGAGTCCAATGGTTCATCTTCGATGGCAACCGTTTGTGCCGGCACCCTCGCCCTGATGGACGGCGGTGTGCCGATCAAAGCCCCGGTCGCCGGAATCGCCATGGGGCTGGTGAAAGAAGGCGAACAGGTGGTCATTCTCTCGGACATCCTGGGGGATGAAGATCACACCGGAGACATGGATTTCAAGGTGACCGGCACCAGTGAGGGGATCACCGCGCTGCAGATGGACATTAAAATTCATGAGCTGTCCCGCGACATAATGAAAACCGCTCTTGAACAGGCCCGTCAGGGCCGGTTGCATATCCTGCGCAAGATGCTGGAGGCTCTTCCGGTGCCCCGCAAGGACATCTCCCCTTATGCACCCAAGGTGCTCACGATTAAAGTCAAGCCGGATAAGATACGTGAAATCATCGGCCCCGGCGGCAAAGTGGTCCGCGGCATCCAGGCCGAAACCAACACCCGCATCGAAATTGATGATAGCGGATCGGTGAAGATCGCCGCTTTTTCTCAGGAAGAGGCGGACCGGGCGACAAAAATGATCAAGGACATCATCGTGGAACCCGAAGTCGGTGAGATATATGAAGGCAAAGTCGTCAGGATAACCGATTTCGGCGCATTTGTGGAGATTACTCCCGGCACGGATGGTCTGGTCCACATTTCTCAGCTTGCCAACCACCGCGTGAAGAAGGTTTCCGACATCGTAAAGGAAGGAGATCCGCTCAAGGTCAAAGTTCTGGAGATCAGCCGAGACGGCAAAATTCGATTGAGCCACAAAGCGTTGATGGAATAAAATCATGAGCTCGGCCGTAAACAAAACCAGCCTGCCAAACGGGGTGCGCATCCTTTCCAAAACCATGCCACACGCCCGAAGTGTATCCATGGGCGTGTGGGTCAATGTCGGTGCCCGGGACGAATCTGCAAACGAAAACGGCCTTTCCCACATGATCGAACACATGATCTTCAAAGGAACCCGCCAACGTTCCGCCTCTCAAATCGCCAAAGAATTCGATGTCATCGGTGGGCACACCAATGCTTTCACCAGTTTCGAAGCCACCTGCTACCACGCCCGGGTGATGGACACCCACCTGGAGAAAATGGTGGACATCCTCACCGATATATTTCTCAACTCGATCTTCGATCCGCAGGAAGTCGAGAAGGAGCGACCGGTCATTTTTCAAGAAATCGGCATGGTCGAGGACAACCCGGAAGACTATATCCATCTGCTCACCGGCAGTGCCTACTGGGGAGAAAATCCGCTCGGACGCTCCATTCTGGGTACGCGCGAAAACATTTCGGCGTTCAGCTCCGACACGCTGAAGGGCTTTTTCAATCGTTTTTATCAGCCCAGCCACATCGTGATCACTGTTGCCGGCAAAATTGATCATCACCGTTTCGTTGATCTGATCAGCTCCGGTTTTGAGCGAGTCACGCCGGGGCAGCGTCTTGACGCCCGTGCGACGCCCTCTGGCAATCCCCAGATCCGGTTGCATCACCGCGATCTGGAGCAGGCCCACATTTGCTTTGCAGCCCCCGGCATCGCGATTTCCGATCCGCGCCGATACGCTTTTTCTCTTATGAACACCGTCTTCGGCGGTAATATGAGCTCCCGATTGTTTCAACGAATCCGGGAGGAGAGGGGATTGGCCTATTCGGTTTACTCTTTCACATCTTCCTACGAAGACACCGGAATGTTCGGCGCCTATGCCGGTGTCCACCCGGACAATGCCGGTGAAACCGTCGAACTGATCGTCTCGGAAATGCAAAGGCTGAAAACGCAACCGGTCGCAGCGAGCGAATTGGAGGATGCCAAAAACTTTACCAAGGGCAACCTTCTGCTGGCATCCGAAAGTGTTGACAACCAGATGGTGCGGCTGGCCCAAAATGAAATCAATTTCGATCGACAAATCCCCCTGCAGGAGGTGGTGGACCGAATCGATGCCGTCACCCCCCGGGAAATAAGGGAGCTGGCCGCCAACCTGCTGATAGATGACCAGATTGCCCTAACCTGCCTGGGGCCGATCACCGAAGACTCTTCATTCAAACAGGCGCTGTCGGATCGGCCTACTTATTTTCTGAATGCATGAACCGGCCCTGACCATCAAGTTTATTCGCATCCGACCGGACTTAGACGGCGATATCCCCCTGCCGTCTTACATGACGCCGGGAGCCGCCGGCATGGATATCTGCGCGGCTGTTGAAAAAGACATCTGCCTGCCTCCCGGAGAATCCACCTTGCTGCCAACCGGATTCGCCATGGAACTACCCCGGGGATACGAGGCCCAGATCCGTCCGCGAAGCGGTCTGGCAGTCAGGCATGGCATCGGGTTAATCAATTCACCGGGTACCATCGACGCCGACTACCGGGGAGAAATCAAGATCGCGGTCATCAATCTCGGAAAAAAGCCGTACGTCTTTTGCCGGGGAGAGCGGGTGGCCCAGATGGTCATCAACCGGGTCTACCGGGTCGCGGCGCAGCTTGTGAAGACCCTGGAAGAAACCGACCGCAACGATGGCGGGTTCGGACATACGGGAAAATAACCGGCCCGCATGGTTTGGGCTTATTTTTATACCTGGATAAATAGAAAATCATGAAATAGGCGGGAGCAAAAAATCGCTTCGCCACATGTTATGGGTAAACGGGATATGGCGGTGCCGGCATAATGGATAAACACTTGCGGAATTTTGGTCTGGCGGTTTGCGTGCTGGCCAGCGGCAGCAAGGGAAACGCCATCTACGTCAGCGACGGCCGCAGCTCCATACTCGTCGATGCCGGTCTCTCCGGAAGAGAAATCGAAAGGCGACTTCAATCTCAGGGCCTGCGTGCCGAAGAGCTTTGTGCACTGGTGTTGTCCCATGAACACGCCGATCACGTCCAGGGTGTCGGCGTACTGTCCCGGCGGTATCGTCTGCCGGTTTACATCACTCGCAAAACGGCCGGAGCCGCTTACCGGCTCGGCGATTTATCGGAAACCGTCTATATCGAGTGCGGGGTGACTTTCAGCATCGCCGGCCTTGAAATCCACCCGTTTTCCCTCTCACACGATGCTAAAGATCCTGCCGGGTTCACCATCCGCAGCAACGGTTTAAAGCTGGGAATCGTCACCGATCTGGGGGTGGTCACCTCGATGGTCCGTGAGCATCTGAAAGATTGTCACGCCCTGGTGCTGGAGGCCAATCACGATGATGCCATGCTGTTGAACGGGCCCTATCCGTGGCCCCTGAAACAGCGCATCCGCAGCCGGATGGGACACCTTTCCAACGCCGATTCCAGCACCTTGCTCGGCGATATTTTGCATGACAGCCTCCAGCACGTGATTTTGGCCCATCTGAGTGAAATCAACAACACGCCGGAGGAGGCCCTGCGCAGCGTTTCACCGACGCTGATCGGCAGCCGAACGCAATTACACATCGCCCGGCAGCACCGCTGCGGTGATCTGATCGTAATCCGATAGATCGTCTTTTGGTTTAGGTCAATTCCCTTCTTTATCTATTGTTGTTATATTCACTCCTGAACCTCGCACGAAAATTGGTGCGGTCGTGGAATGATCCGTAATGCATTCAGATCGGGACAATCCGGCGTGCGACAAAAAATTTCAGACGATTCGTTTGAATAACGCCAGGTTCGGTTTTCGAGATCCCCGGCAGGGTGCCGGTGGGTAGCGCAGGCACCGCATTGCGGATTTCGATCCTCGAGCCACGGCAGATAACCGGCAAGGATCTTGATTCATGCAGTGGACTCCTGAAGCAGAGGCAGCGGTAAAAAAGGTGCCGTTTTTTGTGCGCAAGAAAGTGCGCGCACGGGTGGAGAAGGAGGCGCAGAAAGCCGGCAAAAAGGCAGTGTCTGTAGCGGAGGTGAATGCGACCAAGCAACAATATCTGCAGAACATGAAGTCGGAAGTGAAAGGATACCAGATCGACTCCTGTTTCGGTCCCAGCGGTTGCCCCAACCGCGCAAATGCCGCCGACCGGTTGATGGACGAAGTCGAACGAATGCTCAAAAAAGAAGACCTGCTGACCTTTTTACAACAATCGGTAAAAGGAGAGCTGAAGTTTCACCACGAATTCAGGGTGACGTTGGCGGACTGCCCCAATGCCTGCTCTCAGCCGCAGATCAAGGACATCGGCATCATCGGCGCAGCGGTTCCGCAGGTAACCGGGCAGGAATGCTCTCAATGCGAGGCTTGCATCGACGCTTGCAAGGAGGAGGCCGTTTTGTTGGATGCCGCCGGTCCTGGACCGGAAATCGATTATAAACGATGCCTTGCGTGCGGGCAGTGCATGGCGGTGTGCCCAACCGGTACACTGTCCACCGGCTGTCGGGGATTTCGCGTGCAGCTCGGCGGCAAACTCGGTCGCCATCCACAGCTGGCCAGGGAACTGCCCGGGATCTACACCGAAGAACAGGTGCTGGCCATCGTCAGAGACTGCCTGGCGCTATACAAGCAGAAGAGCGCCGGTGGCAAGCGATTTGCCGAGATTTTTTCCGATGCGGACTTCAAGCGGATGGCCGGCCGCTACCCGGCATCTTGAAGCCCCGGTAGTTCCAGCCAGCGGTCAATGTACCGCAGTGACTTACTTTATTTTTCCCGACAGATAGGCTTGCCGTTTCGGCTCCGGAAATTTTTCAATGGCATAGCGCAACATGGTGCGTGGCATACGATGGTAGTGCTTGCGCAAAAAACCTTCTTCAACCTGAAGATCTCGTTGTCCCACCTCCCGTAGCATCCAACCCACCGCTTTGTGAATTAAATCGTGCGGATCGTCGAGCAACATGGAAGCCAACCGCAGGGTTTCCTGAAATCTACCCCGTTTGATGTAGTAAAATGTGGACAGCACAGCCATGCGTCGCTCCCATAGATTTGCAGACCGAGCCAGGCGCTCCAGCGCGCTCTTGCTTTTCCCGTCCAGATGCGCCCCGATGATGTGTTCGGCCGATGCGTCCACCAGGTCCCAGTTGTTGATGAACGCTGTTTTCTCCCGGTAGAGACGGTATATAGTTTCTCTGGTTTCACCATCACCGACAGCCGCCTTGCGGACAAGCAGCAGCAGTGCCAGCAGGCGGTCTTCGTGATAGTGAGACTCGAGCAATTCACCGGCATCGACCAGATCGATACCGTCGTAACGCTTCGCCAGCTTGCGCAGCACCGGCACGCGAATGCCCCGGAAACAGTCTCCTTCTGCATACTCACCCGGTCCGGTTTTGAAAAACCGCTGCAGATCCGCCCCCTTTTCAGGATCGGCCAACCGGACCAGCTCCTGCTGTATTTCTCTCGCAGCCGGCATCGATCACCACGGCCATATTTTTTCGAGGTAAGAAAGGCTCGGTTCCAAGGCATCTTCTTCGTGGGGCTCCAGTGTAATTACCGGAGCGGTCGGACAAACAACCGCCAGTCGCTGGAACAGCGCGATAAAATCGATGCCGCCGGTTCCCAGCGCCAGGTGCTGATCGACATCACCGTGATTGTCGTGAAGATGCAGCTGCCCCAGATGATCTGCCATAGAATCGATCCACTCTGTTGCAGAGGCTTTTCCGAAAGCAGTCAAGTGACCGGTGTCAAGACACAGTCCGACCCGTTGTTCGGTCAACTGCTCGAACAGGTCGCGCATCTCTTCCGGCCGGCTCTCATAGACATTTTCCAGCATCAAACGGCTGCCCAGCTCATTTAGCCGTTCGGCCATCCAGCGCCATGTTTGCACGCTGTTATCCAGCCAGGCATCTCGCACATACCCGTAGCGCTTCCAATCATAGCCGGCATGCAGCACAACCGTTTTGGGTTCGAAGAGCGGCATCAGTTCAAGCAACTGCCCAAAACGCTTGCGTGTGACGGCCCGAACCTGCGGATCCAGAGATCCCGGGCACATGTCGAAGAAAGGTCCGTGAACCGTCACGGTCAGGCCACGCTGCAGGAACCGGCGTGCCATAACGGCAAAATCATCATGGGAAAACCGGTCCATGGAAGCGGCATCGATTCCGACCTCCGGATTTAAACCGGCTTGCAAAAATCGGTCGGCATACCGATCCCACAGCATGGAAAAAGGAATGTTCACCTGCACCTGTTTGAGAATGTTGCGCAATTTCTTCATCAATCGGCCATCCGCTTACTGGTTCGCCTCACTGATCGGCCCGGCACACCCGCAAGGGAAAAGCGGCCGGACAGCTGCTGTCGGTTTTCAGCTATTTTTCGTGGCTGCACGCGTGCAGTTTCAACCCGTATCGGTGCAGCCAGTTGCGGATTTCTTCGCTCAACATCTCATAGTACGCTTCCGAGCCTCCCAGACCGCGCCGTCCGAAAAAGTAGTTGATCTCCAGAAAGTAAGGCTCATCTTGATCCGCATGGTTGGCGTATAGCAGGTCAATGCCGGCCAGATTGATCCGCGTCGATTGCGAAAACCGCTTAACGGCATCGACGGCTCTGTGCTGAAGACCTGGGGCGGCGTCAAAATCGATCCGCGCACCACCGGCAGCACTGACACCGCTTTGTTGGTTTCCCGCTCCGACCCGCCAGTAGGAAATGATCCTCGAGCCGACCACCACCACCCGCAGCACC
>JAHEIV010000400.1 GCA_024639205.1 Deltaproteobacteria bacterium
CAACTGGTCGGTTTGATATTATCATTGCCAATTTGCGATTGCCGACACTGCTGCGCCTGGCCTCACCGATCGTTCAGCTGACCAAACCCCGGGGTCGGCTGGTTCTTTCCGGAATCCGGGTCGAAGAGATGGATGGCCTGTTGGATGCTTATCGGGTCCATGACTGCCAATCTGTGTGGGTAGCCAAGGAAAAAGGATGGGGTGCGGTCGTGTGTGAAAGACAGACCGAACCCCGGCAGCCGGTTATCCGGGCAGATTCGGTTTCGTGCCCGGTGCTCGCCAGTTCCCCGGAGCACGGTATTCGGTGATCTCCTGATACGTAGACAGCACTCACGGATCCAAAAAAAAAGCGGACGCCTTTCGACGTCCGCCTTCGATGCGCTGAATGTTTCTCAGCCTATTTTTTCTTTTTGGGGTGGCACTTGGTGCAGGTAGTCGGTGCTGCCTTGGTTTTGTTCGCCTTGTTGTATTTCTTGTGGCAAACCCGGCAGTTTTCATGCAACGCCTCGGCGTGGTATTCCAGCTTCTGTGACTTGGTCAGCTTGGGCTTGCCCTTGCCTTTTGGTTTTTCACTCGGTTTTTTGTGGCACTCGATGCAGCGCTGCACATCGTCGCCGACCTTCAGGGCCTTCAACGGCTTGTTGTCGGCATCGTGGTGGCACTCCCCGCAGCCGTTCTTGTAAAGATCCGGCGCCTTTTTGGCGTATTCATCGTAGTGCTTCTTGTGGGTGAACTCCACGACCCCTTTTGTGTGTTTTTCGTATTCCGGCGAGTCCAATTTAATGACATCCGGCACGTCCGTACCGGCGTAGATACCGGCCGCCAGGAACAGGATTGCAACTCCGGCCATGGTTGTTTGCAACAGTAGTGACCTCAGTTTCATCTGCGCTGTTCAACCTCCTTTCCTCTGATGTTTTACCAGCAGGGGCATTTTTAGCAAGTCGTCCGCTTCTTGTCAATGAATATCCACGTTCGGGGATTCATCCAGATTCGGCGGGGGTGTCTTCTGCCGGCGATTCGGCGACGGGTTTTTTGCGGCCGAATATGTGGGCTCCCAAGATGCTGATTTCATAAAGCACCATCAGCGGCAGGGCCATCATCACCTGGGTAACGACGTCGGGGGGGGTGAGCATGGCGGCTCCGGCGAAAAACAGCAGCACGGCATATTTTCGGTTCTTTTTCAAAAAGGGCACGGAAACCAGCCCCAGTCTCGCCAGAAAGGTGATGACCAGCGGAAGCTCGAATACCAGCCCAAATGCCAGAAGCAGTTTGGCTGAAAATCCGAGGTACTCTTTCATCGAGGGAAGCGGGCGAATGTAATCGGTGGCAAAACCAAGAAAAAACTTAAACCCCCAGGGGAAGACAATGAAATACCCAAACAGCGAGCCACCGATGAAAAAGATGGAAGACAGCAGAACAATGGGGATCAGGATACGGCGCTCTTTTCGATACAGGCCCGGTGCCACGAACATCCAGAACTCGTAAAAAAGCACCGGTGTTGCCAGCATGAGGCCGGAAAGCAAAGAGACTTTCAGATAGGTGAAAAAAGCCTCGGGAAGACCGGTATAGATCAGTGTTTCGCCGGTTTTCATCACCTGGCGAAGGGGATGAACCAGGATACCGAACAGCGTTTCCTTGAACCCGTAAGAGGCGACGAAACCGATTCCGACGGCAATGAAACAGACAATCAGCCGTTTGCGCAGCTCTTCCAGATGAGAGGTAAAAGGGAGCTTGTCCTCCACGTCCATGGGTTAGCGATCCTTTTCCGATGCATCGTCAACACGGTCGGTTTTCGTCTCCGCTGGTTGGCTTGGTTTTGTTGCTTCCGGCTGGGGATCGGCTCCTGCACTGTCCTCGATCTTAGAATCGGACGGACTGTCTTCCTGCCAGTCGTCGTAGGCTTTTTCGAGGTCAGCTGCTTTCTGACCGTCACTTGGTTCAGACCGGGTTTTGGGCGTGTCCTCCAACACCGAATCCTTGATATCGGACCGGATGTCTTCGAAGGTCTCCTTTACATCTTTCATATCACCGTCCAGCTCCATGGAGCCCTTCAGTTCGCTGGTTGCTTTTTTAAACTCGCGCATAGCCCGGCCCAGCGATTTAGCCAGATCGGGCAGCTTCTTCGGTCCGATAACCATCAAGGCGATTGCCAGAATCAGTATCAATTCCGGCATTCCGATACCAAACATGTTTCTCTCCTGGTAGATGTCCGTGTGCCGGACGGAACGGCTGTCCCTGTTGAAAAACCGCGGGGGCCGCTTGCATCCCATCGCCGTCGGTATATTGCTTTGCGCCGGCGTCGGATCGAAAAGGGCTCCCTGAACGGGAAATGGTCGAACCGACGTCGCTGCCGGCGAGCAGGATATACGGCGATAAATCCTGGAAAAACCAACTTTTACTGGGTTTCACGGCAGGTGTCAAGCCAAACCAATGTTTCGTCCAGCCGACCGGTGAGGCTCAAATGTTCTTGATCCCGGAGAAGATTTTTGGTAAATTTAACAGGTTATACCGGATATCCCGACGAATCAGCCCGTCACCCGCCCACCCGCAGAGGCGAGAAAGCGTACCGATGATTCAATCCTTTGACCAGGAGCAGTTGGATAAAGCAGAATCGATTCTGGAAGATGATCTGATTGAAAGCGGCGTTAACATTGCCCTGGTGGTGGACATGGCCGGTCACATTGTCGCTTACTCTCACAGTGAGGATTGCAGCCACGATGTCTATTCCCTGGCTGCGCTGGCAGCCGGCAATTTTGGTGCCGTCAATGCGATGGCCAAGATCGTCGGCGAAGATGAATTTTCCCTGTTGTTTCACAAAGGTCAGGACGAAAACCTGCACTTCAGCAAAATCAACGATGAATTCCTTCTCATTACCACCTTCGGAAACGATGTGTCTCTCGGATTTCTGCGCCTGAAGATCTCCGAGGCCATCGAGAAAATTCGCGGTCTCTGGTAAATCGCCTGCTGCCCCGGTTTTACTCTATCGCTATGGGACTCGGTACCCTGTCTGGTTTCAATACCAGAAAGTAAAGCCTGCCCCAGTGCTGCATGTGGCCGGCAGCGATTTCTGCATAGGTCCCATTTCCCCAGAAAAGATCCGAGCGCGCAGGCCCCCGGATGGCGCCGCCGGTGTCCTGGCTGACAACAAACCGGCTGAATGGTTCCCAGCGGAGAATCTCTCCGCTGCCGCCGATCAGTGGTTTTTCGGTTTCGATGTAAGCCAGAGCCGGTAGCGGAAACAGGCGGAAGTCCACGGCAATGGAGCGCCCCGGTGTTAATTTGACCTCTAGATAACCGATCGGGCCCTCCGGCTCCAGTTTGAAAAATACGTAACTCGGGTTGTGATGGAGAATTGATTCCCGCTCTTCTGGGTGGGCACGAAGATATGCCCGAATCTGTTGCATCGACATCTCGGATTTCGGTATTTTGCCCTCGTCGATCAACAGCCTGCCGATGCTGCGATAGGGGTGGCCGTTGGTGGAATCGTAGTGCACATTCAGGACGGCTCCGCTGTCGAGAAAAAT
>JAHEIV010000401.1:0-519 GCA_024639205.1 Deltaproteobacteria bacterium
CTTGCAGAGCTTATCGGAAAGCCGGTGATGATAAGGATAACGGAAAGAGACGCTTCCGATGGCGGTTCTCTTGCTTCTGAGGAGTTTGATGTGCGTAAATCTAAAGACAATAGCCGCGATGACTGAAGAGCCCGACGATACAGTGTCGTCGAAAAGACCCGATTTATGACAATGATCCCCGGCCTGTTTCTCCGAAGCGAAATAGCACCACGATCCCTTCATCATCCAAGGTGTTGATTGATCTTTTTCACAGGAACAGCGGAAAACCTGGCGGTCATTTTGTAAGTCCGTGCAGCGCGGCAGGCGATGATTCCATTGACGAGTCTGTTGGGCCCGTAAAAGGTTTCAAGGGCTTCGAGTCCCTTTAGATCGTTCCGCTCCGGCCTATCCGTAAACTTGGCCTCGATGGCCGTAAAGCGGCCGTCGCGTTCGATCAGAAGATCAACCTCTGCGCCGCTTGCAGTGCGCCAGAACCAGAGCGGTACGGATCTCCCCTTCGCCGTGAAGTGTTTGACGATA
>JAHEIV010000401.1:529-3519 GCA_024639205.1 Deltaproteobacteria bacterium
TGAGGGTGACATGCTAAAGACGCAGTTATGAAAAATCCGAAGAAAAAATCGACTTCGCGCAAAAAGAATGCGCCCGCACCCGCCGCTGCCTTGGCGACTGGGGATTCAAACCGCTTGGAGTTTCACCGCAATGCCGTCGGGCTGCTGCCGACGGCAACCGATCGGACGCCCGGACAGGCCATCCTTGTGAGCGACGAACACGGGGAGGAGGCGAGTCGGTATTGCAGCTGCAAGGTTGCGCGCCGCCGGACCTGTGCACACCTGCTGGAGCTGGCGGGGATGGCGCGCCAATTTGCAGCGAAAAACACGGGAAAAAACAACGGTACTGCATTGGATGCCGCGTTCCGAGGGAGCGTCTGGTTCCAGCTGGCCAAATTGCTGGCAGATGACTGCGACGATACCCCCGACGCTGTTCGTTGCGAATTACGGAAGAACGAGGGCGATACGGCACCAGTCCTCGGCATAATGAGTTCTAATGGCAAAGAACTGCTGGTTTATGCCTCCCAGGGGGCCGATCAACAGCGTTTGCTCGAGCGCTGCGGCCAGGTGCCGGAACCGGCCGGCGGCTGTTCGCGCGCATCCCTTTTGCGCCAGCTGGGCCTGCTGACCCTGACCGAGTCGGAACGACAGCTGCTGGAGCGCGGGTTTCGAAGCTACGGACTGGCATTCCAGTAGAGCTTCTGGTACCGGCTTGCCTACCATGTCTATCGCGAGTTCGGCGAAACGGCAGTCCGGTGGCTGCCGGGAATCAATACCCGCGACGGGCGGTTCACGGTGGCATACCACGGCTCCGAAGACCGCCTTCTGTTCACTCTGATGCTGCCGCGGCTGAAGGTCAAACGGTTTCTGCAATCGTTTCGCGACTATCTGCAAAATGAGGATGGACTGGGGATTGAACCAGTACCGCTGGATGTGCTATTCGATGTCAGGTTGACGACGTCAGCTGATCTATCGGTCCGTCCCACCTTGAGAATGCTGCAGCGAAACGGCGAGTACCGGACGTTGAAGGGCGTCGATTTTAAGCGTTTCCGCTACGGCGATCTGGTCTACATCGAGGAGTTCGGCATCCTGGCAGACATGCAGGAAATCGATACGGAACACCATGATTTCAACTTGGCCGGAGAAACCGTCATTCCGCATTCGCGGATTCCGAACTTTATCGTCACACATGAATCCGATTTGGCCGGTGACCACTTCCGGATCGACGCAGCTGCCGGCAACCTGCGCATCCTCGCAAACTACGATCGGATGGAGGTCATTCCGGAGGCCGTGGAACGAGACTGGTGCTGGCTTTCGATCATATACGGCTTCGGCACGCGTCGTGTCTCACTGAAGGAAATTTTGCAAGCCAGGTCCGAAGGCCGCCGCTTTATCCCCACGCCGGACGGCTGGATCGACTGTCAATCCGAAAGCATGGCGGCTTTGGACAGCCTTTCGGTCGCGGGTGACGACGGTGCACCCGACCAAGACCTCGGTCGGATAAAGCTTTCGCGCATGAAATTGCTGCGCCTGCAGGCGCTCAGTTCAGTGCCGCTGTCGATAGGAGGCGACCAAGAGGCGCAGGAATTCACGCGCAAGCTTCTGAGTGTGCAACCGCCCACACCTCTGCCGGAAATATCCGGCATGACCTCGCATCTGCGCTCCTATCAGCTGCGGGGGGTCGAATGGCTGTGGTTTCTCAACCGTAATGGGCTCGGTGGGCTGCTGTGCGACGACATGGGCCTCGGCAAGACCCACCAGGTGATGGCGCTCATGCTGGTTTTGAAGGACCTCGGAGAAGACAGGGGGCCCTTCGTCGTCGTCTGCCCGGTGACCGTGATCAGCCATTGGCAGGACAAGATTCGGATGCATGCGCCTTCGCTCTCAACAGTGGTCTATCACGGCGGTTCGCGTGACCTCTCCGGTGCACTGAAGGACAGCGACGTGCTGTTGACATCCTACGGAATCCTGCGGCGCGACATTGAGCAGCTGTCCCGGATCCCCTTTGCACTGGCGGTTTTCGACGAGGCGCAATATATCAAGAATAATCAGACCCAGACTTACCAGGCTGCCCTGGCTGTCCATGCTCCCTGCAAAATCGGTTTGACCGGAACGCCGATCGAAAACAGTCTGTCCGATCTGAAGGCCTTGATGGACCTGACGGTGCCGGGTTATCTCGAATCGGATGCCGCGTTCGAAGAGCGCTACGGTGCCGTAATCGAAGCCGATCCCGATAGCTCGCGGCGCCCGGAGTTGGAGCGCCTGATTACGCCGTTTACCCTGCGGCGACTAAAAAAGTCGGTCCTGGCGGAACTGCCGTCCAAGATAGAAGACCTGCGCACCTGCCGCCTGAGTGACGAACAGGTAAAACTCTACCGTGATGCGATCGGATCGCGCAGAGCCGACGTTCTCGATCCGCTGACTGACCCCCAAGCCATCATCCCGTTTATTCACATCTTCGCGCTCCTGACCTTGCTCAAGCAGATCAGCAACCACCCGGCACTGCTGGAAGAAGACGGCAGCGATTACGACCGCTACGAATCCGGCAAGTGGGAGCTGTTCAAGGAGCTGCTGGCCGAAAGCCTCGACAGCGGTCAGAAGGTCGTGGTCTACAGTCAGTTTCTCAAGATGATCTCAATTATCGAAGACCACCTGAAGCAGCAGAACATCGAATGCGCGGTTCTGACCGGCAGCAGCCGCAATCGCGGGGCGTTGATCCGCCGGTTCAACACCGATCCGCAGTGCCGCGTGTTTGTCGGCAGTCTAAAGGCCGGCGGCATCGGTATCGATCTGACGGCCGCTTCGGTGGTGATTCACTACGACCGCTGGTGGAATGCCGCGCGGGAAGACCAGGCCACCGACCGGGTCCACCGCATTGGGCAGAGCCGGGGTGTGCAGGTCTTCAAACTGGTGACCGAGGGCACCCTCGAGGAGAAGATCGCGGCCATCATCGCCCGCAAGAAAAACCTGATGGAGCGCGTCTTAAAGGAAGACGACCCGGGACTGCTCAA
>JAHEIV010000402.1 GCA_024639205.1 Deltaproteobacteria bacterium
AGGCCCTGGTTGTCGGCGGCGGCATCGCCGGCATGAATGCCGCCCTGAATCTGAGCCGACAGGGTTTCAAGGCCTTCGTGGTGGAAAAAGAAGCCGAACTGGGCGGGATGGCCCGCCGGCTGCATCACACCATCGAGGGCGGAGACATCCAGGAATACATGAAAGGGCTGATCGGTGAGGTGCAAAAAGAGAAAGACATTACTGTCCTGACCGATGCACGGATATCCGAATTCAGGGGTTTTCAGGGCAACTTCACCACCGAGGTGCAAGTCGGTGATGCGAAACAAACGGAAAAAATCGACCACGGTGTGATCATCGTCGCCACCGGCGCCGGAGAATACAAGCCGAAAGAGTTTTTCTACGGTGAAGACGATCGGGTGGTTACCCAGGTGGAGCTGGGAGACCTGCTGGAGGAAAAAGGCGCCGGCGATCTTTCCAACGTGGTGATGATACAGTGCGTCGGATCCCGCAACGAAGACAATCCCAACTGCTCGCGCATCTGCTGCCAGAATGCGGTGAAAAACGCCCTGGCCATCAAACGCCGGAACGCGGATGCCCAGGTGTTCATATTGTACAGAGATATCCGCACTTACGGCTTGCTGGAAGACTATTACACCGAAGCGCGCCAAAAAGGGGTGATTTTCATCCGTTTTGACAGCGACGCCCCCCCGGCGGTGGAAACATCGAAGGATGGCGTGCTGGTCACCGTAAAAGACCATGTCCTGCAGCGCGATGTGCAAATCCAATCCGATCTGCTGGTGCTGAGCGCCGGTGTGTCGGCAGCCGACACATCGGATCTGAGCGAGACCATGAAACTGAATCGCGATCCGCACGGTTTTTTCATCGAAGCGCACGTGAAGCTGCGACCGGTGGACATGCCCAGCGAAGGCGTTTTTCTTTGCGGCACGGCCCACAGCCCCAAACTGATTTCAGAGACCATCGCCCAGGCTCAGGCAGCCGCCTCCCGGGCCAGCACCTTTCTGGCCAAGGATTCGATCAAGCTGTCGGCGATCAAGGCCCATGTTGACATTGAAAACTGTGTCAAATGCCTGACCTGTGTGCGCAGCTGTCCCTTTGACGTACCCACTTTCAACGTCGAAAAAATGGAGATCGAAATTGACGAGGCCTCGTGCCGCGGCTGCGGGGTTTGCACCTCTGTCTGCCCCCGGCAGACCATCGACCTGGGGAACTTCGAAGATGAACAGATCACCTGTAAAATCGATGCCCTGCTGGTAGGAGGAGAGTAATGTCCGATTTCGAACCGACGATCATCGCGTTTTGCTGCAACTACTGAGGGTACTCGGCCGCGGACCTGGCAGGTTCCATGAGGCTCGAATATCCGGCAAACATAAAAATTATCCATGTCCCCTGCTCCGGGAAAGTAGATGTGCTCCACCTGCTGCGGGCGATACAAAAAGGGGCCGACGGCGCCTACATCGTTGGCTGCCTGGAAGGTTCGTGCCATTTCAACGAGGGAAACTACCGGGCCAGAGAGCGGGTGGAGTATGTCCGCAGCCTGTTGGAGGAAGTCGGTATCGAAGGGGATCGTGTCCGGATGTACAATCTCACCTCCGGGGAAGGGCCGACATTTGCGGCCTATGCAAAAGAAATGACGGATCACATTCGGGCATTAGGGCCCAATCCGATTAAAAATAAGGCCGACGCGCCTAATTAAAATAGAACAAAAGGAGCTGCTTATGGCGGATGAAGCAATCAAGCTTGGCGTTAAAAAAAGTCTTTTCATCGACAAGGTCAAGGATCTGCTGCCCGACGGCGGAAACCTGAACCTGTGTCTGACCTGCGGAGCCTGCTCGGCCGGCTGCCCGGCCACCGGAATCGGGGGCATGGACGCTCGCAAGTTCCTGCGAATGGCCGCTCTGGGCATGGACGAAGAGCTGCTCAAATCCGACTGGGCCTGGTTTTGCACCATGTGTCAGCGGTGCATCTACGTCTGCCCCATGCAGATCAACATCCCCCAGCTGGTCTTTTACGCACGCCAGAGCCGTCCGCGCGAAGAGCGCCCCAAGGGGATCCTGGGCTCCTGCGACATGGCCCTTCGAAGCGACACCTGCAGCGCCATGGGCGCCGGAGAGGAGGACTTTCAGTTCGTGGTGGAAGACGTGCTGGAAGAATACCAGGAGGGACAGCCCGAGTTTGCCGAAATGCAGGCGCCAATCAACAAGCAGGGCGCCAAATATTTTCTGAACCAAAACTCCCGGGAACCGGTGACCGAACCGGACGAGATGGTCCCCCTGTGGAAGATCCTGCACCTGTCCGGGGCCGATTGGACCTACGGCACCAAGGGCTGGGCCGCGGAAAACTACTGCATGTTCATGGCCGACGAGGAGAACTGGAAACGCATTGTGGAGGTCAAGGCCAAAGCGGTGGATGACTTAGGATGCAAGTACTGGCTCAACACCGAGTGAGGGCACGAACTGTTCGCAGTCCGGGTCGGACTGCAAAAGTTCAAGATCGAGCACAAGTTCGAGATCATCAGCATCATTCAGCTCTACGCCAAGTGGATCCGGGAGGGCCGGCTGAAGGTCAACAGCGACTGGAACAAAGAGCGCAAAGTAAAATTCACGGTTCAGGATCCCTGCCAGCTGGTGCGCAAGAGCTTCGGCGATCCGGTGGCCGACGATCTGCGCTACGTGGTCAAGGCCGTTGTGGGCGAAGAGAACTATTATGATATGACCCCCAACAAGAGCAACAACTACTGTTGCGGCGGTGGCGGCGGGTTCCTGCAATCCGGCTATCCGGATGAGCGACGCCAGTACGGCAAGGTCAAATTCGACCAGGTCATGACAACTGGCGCCGACTACTGCATCACCCCCTGCCACAACTGCCACGCCCAGGTTCACGATCTCAGCGAGCATTACGAAGGCGGATTTCATACCGTGCACCTGTGGACCTTGATATGTCTTTCCATGGGGATACTCGGCCCCAAGGAACGCGAGTATCTGGGCGACGACCTGAAAGACGTACTGATGTTTCACCCGGAGATGGACGAATAATGATGCCAGAGTATCGTGTGAACGGCTGACCGGAAAAACTGGAGGAACCATGATTGTAGCGAAACGAAAGCCCTTTGACGAACTCAAGGAGATGATCAAACCCTTCAAGAAAGTGTTGAACGTGGGATGCGGCACCTGCGTTTCTGTTTGCCTGGCCGGCGGCGAGAAAGAGGTCGCCGTACTCAACGCCGAGCTGGACATGGCCCGCAAAGTGGACGACAATCCGATAGAGCTGGGGGCGGTCACGCTGGAGCGCCAGTGCGATCAGGAGTACTTAGCAGAGCTGGACGATGTGATCGGTGATTACGAGGCCGTCGTTTCCATGGCCTGCGGCGTCGGCATCCAGTTTCTGGCCGAACGCTTTCCGGACACACCCGTCTTTCCAGGGGTGGACACCACCGGTTTGGCCGTCAATCAAGAAGTGGGCTTGTACGAGGAGCGCTGCCGCTCCTGCGGCCAGTGCGTGCTGGGTATGACCGGCGGCATCTGCCCGGTCA
>JAHEIV010000403.1 GCA_024639205.1 Deltaproteobacteria bacterium
TGATGGCGGTTGGAAATGATTGCGGCCAAAGAGCCGCTGTTCGAAAAGTCCGGCAAACAGGTCGCGCGTGATCGCCGAGGAAGCGTCGGTGGGCAGGGCGATAGCTGCCAGGACCACACCGGTGCGCTGCCGGTTCAAGCGCAGTGGTTCGGGACCCGAGACGGCCTCTCGACCGGCATGCAGCACGAGGTGATGAACCGGATCCAGGCCGGCCAGAATGTCCGCCGAGACCTGATAGCCCGATGGATCGAATCGAAATCCCTCGATCAGACAGCAGCGACGCGAAACAGCCCGATCCGGAACCAGTTCGGGGTGGACGACCCGCTCGCTGGACTCAATCCAGCGATGATCGGGGACATCGACGGCCGCGTCGAATTTGCTGAGAATGTTTGTCCAGAAAGCGTCCGCATCGAGCGCACCGGGGAACACCCCGGCCATGCCGACAACGGCGATGGGAGAACGGTTATCCATGTGGAGACATTCGCCTTTGACCGAACGGGTAAAAGGTCCGGCTTATGGTTCTGAAAACGTTCATTAAAACCACATATCTCACCGGAGGTCAACATCCGATTCGGATCTTATGCCACTTTGCAGGATGCAACTTGCACGGCGGCAGGTAGAGTGGTAAACTATCATACTAATGAAAAAATTCCGTGCCTGGTTGGCATACAGCTTTTATATACTGTTTTTAGGGGCCGTTTTTGTCTACATCCTGTTTCCGGCCGAGGCGGTGAGCCGATATGTCGTTGCCCGGTTCGCTGCCGTCAGCCCGGATGTTCGCCTGTCGATCGAAGATGTTTCACCGATCCTGCCGCCCGGGTTGAAACTACATCGGGTGACGATCGCGCATTACAGCGGCGATTTTGTGAAGGCTTCGGAGATTCGACTCTATCCGCGCTGGCTGTCACTGCTGGGAAAACAACCCTCAGCGGCGTTCACCGCGTTTGCCGGGCTTGGTAAAATCCGGGGATCGGCGACCCTGGCAGGATTACCGGCCGGTCGCCAGGTTCAACTGGATGCCCACCTGGCCGGCGTCCGAATGGAGGAACTGGGGATGCTGCAGGCGGTTGCCGACTACCGCCTCGAAGGTGTCGTTTCTGGTGTGATCCGTTACGCCCGGGGAAACAGTCGGACGTCCGATGTGCAGGTGACGGTTGCCGACATGTCGGTGACGCCGCCCAGGCCGGTTCTGGGCATCCGCAAGCTTCATTTTGAGAACGTTCGTGCCGAAGCGACCCTGAAAAACAGTAACCTGAAGATATCCAGTGTGAGCCTCTCGGGGGAGCAGGTGAAAGGAGAGTTAACCGGTAATGTTGTCCTCGGCCGCCGATTGATGGACAGCACCGTATCATTGGGGGGAACGCTTCAGCTGAACCTCCGGGCGGAAGGATCGGGAGGCCGAACGAAACCGGGTGGCGGTGAGATTTCCCTTGCAGGAAGGGTTCCGGTGCGGATACAGGGCACCTTGGGAAACCCGAGGGTTTCCCTACGGTAAGCACGCTGCGGTCGGCACCGGCAATAAACCGGACGATTTGCTGCAGCCGCCAGCCACTGCATGACAGGTGAATATCATGGTGAAAAATGCATTCACATTGCTCAATTTATTGCTTATTGCCGCGGGTGTCTACTTCGGCGTGAACGCCTTCTACCTGTATACCTCGTCCCGGTTGGACCCTTCTCAACCGGAGACCTTTCGCGCCGCTCCGTCTGCCGGGGAAGAAAAAAACAGACAGTTTCCGCTGTCTCATTACCAACCCGTTGTCGAGCGTAACCTGTTTCAAACCAAGGCGACGGCCGCAGTCATCCCCCAGACAGTGGATGTGGAAGGACTGCAGCAGACCAGCCTGAAATTGAAGCTCTGGGGCACGGTGACCGGCGACGAAAAAGAGGCCTATGCGGTTATCGAGGAAACCGGAAAACGAATCCAGAATCTATACCGCATCGGCGACACGGTCCAGAACGCCACCCTGAGATTGATTTTGCGGGAGAAGGTCGTGCTGAGCGTGAAAGGCAGGGATGAAATCCTTGAGATCGAAAAAGCCATCAGCCGATCCTCCGGCATTCGCCCGGCCTCTTACGCATCTGCCAAGCAGCGCGCCGCCCGGAGCGCGCGAAGACCCAGAACCCAGAAGATCACCCTTCGGCGAGCCCAGATCGACGATGCGCTGCAGGATGTGAATCAGCTGCTGGGGGATGTCAGCATCCGACCGCACTTTCAGGACGGTCAGCCCGATGGCCTGATGCTCTCGCGGGTCAAACCCAACTCCATTTTCATGCGAATGGGGCTTCGAAACGGGGACGTGATCAGCGGGGTGAACGGCCAGGAACTGCAAAGTGTCGACGATGCGATGTCTTTTTATGAAAAGCTGAAGGAATCCGATCAGGTTACCGTTAATCTGAAAAGAGGCGGCCGGCAGCGAACGATCGAGTACACCATACGGTGATGTTACAAAAAAACAGATTGAGTGATTACAATCGGGGGCAGCTGGAAACGCTGCGGATGGTCAGAAGGCATCTGGACACCCTGCCTCAAGCGCAACGACGGGTGCTGCAGGAAAAGATCGCGGAATACCTGGCGTTTCGCAGCGATCTGGACGCATTTCTGCAGGAACATTTTTCGAGCGTCTGCACTTTCACCTGCTACACCAGCCACCGCAGCGCCTGCTGCTCGCGGGAAGGCATCATCACCTTTTTCGCCGATGTGGTCATCAACGGCCTGCAGTCCACCGAAGCGGATCTCGATACACTTCAGCAGGTTCTGCAGGGTTCCCAGGATGAAGACCAGTGCGTTTATCTCAGCGCAAACGGTTGCCGGTGGCGGGTGAGACCCATCGTGTGTGCCATGTTCCTGTGTGACCGGGCCGTGAAAACCATATTTGAGAATCGGTCGCCCTTGCAAAGCCGATGGGAAGAACTCTGTCGGCGCAGGCTGCTTTTCACCTGGCCGGACCGTCCGGTGCTGTTCGACGAACTGGAAAGTTTTTTCATCGACCTCGGCTGCAACTCTCCACTGATGTACCTGCACAATTCTCCGGGGCTGCTGCGGGTGAAGCAAAAAAGTCGGATCGGCTAGCCCCCGGTCGTCCTCGAATTTGGCTTACACCGGCCAATATTTCGAATCCGGGCGGCCGAAGGTCCATCGCAGCAAAGGTTGCATATCCCCAACGTCAGCAAACCACCTGGACTTTTCCATTTTGAGAGATGCCAGCATGCTCGGTGCCATTGCCGGCGACATCATCGGATCGGTATTCGAACATCGACCCGTCAAAAACACCGGGTTTGAACTGTTTTGCCGGCAGTCGACGTTCACCGACGACACGGTTCTCACAGTGGCCGTCGCCCATGCGATCCTGGAGAAAATCGATTACGCTCATGCCTTGAAATCCTTTGCCTGCCGTTTCCCCGATGCCGGGTACGGCATGTCTTTCTTTGGTTGGATGGTTTCGGAAGACAGCCGGCCTTACAATAGCTGGGGAAATGGTTCGGCCATGCGGGTGAGCCCGGTGGGA
>JAHEIV010000404.1 GCA_024639205.1 Deltaproteobacteria bacterium
ATGCGGTAGACATCGGCATAGACCTGGTTGCCGGTTTTAAGCCAGCGCCACTCGAGCACTGCCAGCCAGCTGGCCAATCCGATTGTAAAGGCCGGAAATAGAATGTGAAATGAGATGGTGAACGCAAATTGAATGCGTGACATCATAACTGGATCGAGGTTTTCAATCATATCAGACTCTCGGGAAAATGGTGAACGTGTCGCATTGAATAAAACGCGTAGTGCTAAAATTATTGAAAATGCATCTCGTGTCAAGACCTTGTATGAAAATTTTCAGTAACCGGGGCGAAGGATTGGCCCCGGTATCGCTTAGCGTGAGGGCGGCCGTACGAAGCGCTGGGCGATCGCCTGTCGTCGGCCGGATCTGGACAAGCACGGTGCAATAAAGAGCACCGGTCGGCGGGGCAATGTCAGGATTGTTTTTCCGGCAGGTATTGCCAGTAGCGTCGCGGCAACTGGCGCAGGTGCAGCCGCGGATTGTTGCGCCGGGTGATGTTGACGGCGGCATAATAATGCTGCCACAGGCTTTGACAGAGCCGATCTTCGGCGTTTTCGGCGTTGCCGTATACCTTCAGTTCGGTGACATCCAGGCGCAGCTCGCGCGTTTTACCGCGGTCGCAGCAAAGTCCGTAGTTTCTCAGCGAATCGTAAATGATCCACCGCTGGTCGGCAAAGCGCGATTCGAAATGCCGTCGAACCAGCGGCAAAACGTCATACCGGGGCGCGACCATAGCCAGGTATCGATCTTCGCCGGTATGTTGAAATCGAATAAATCCCTTCATGCGGTGCGCTTCCCGCCTCACCTTGCGAGCGAGTTTTTGGATCCGAATGTGATCGGAAAGGTGCGATTGAAACCTGTTGCCGATGCGAGGCGGTATCGTATCCCGAACGAATCGATAAATAGTGGTCTCTACGCCGGGCCTGCCGGAAAGGTAGGCCTCGTAGATCTTTCGACGGCCTTTGAAACCCAGGTGTAATTTCAGGCCCTTCCACACGCGATCGGACTTGCCGATGTCGGTTGTTATCTCGATTCGATTTTCAAACAGCCCGGGTTGGTCGCTGTCGGCGGCTTCGATCGCATCTGGAAACCGCTTGCAGGCATAGGACTCGAAAAGTGCTGTCAGCAGTCCTTCGAAGGTTCCGTCTGTTACAAAGATCCGATGCGTATCGCGGGTTGGGGCGGCAGTGGTGTGATGCAGATATTTTGATTTTGGCGATGCCGGGTGGTCGGCTGGCAGAAAAACGCCCTTCCATCGGCTAATCGGCAGTCCATCGCACCGGATAAAAGGCTGTGCGCGGGTGACAACCACTCCCATCTGCTTCAAGTGTTCGATCCGAATGCGTCCCTTGCATCGCAGGCTTACGATCCGATTGGCCGACTGCAGCCCGATACCCGGCACTTTCAGGATCATTTCGCGATCGGCGGCGTTGATGTCGATTGGAAACAGTGCCGGGTTGCGCCGGGCAAAGGCCAGCTTCGGATCGATCTTCAGATCGAGGTAGGGAGTGTCGCTGCTGATCACTTCATCCATGGAAAAACCGTACAGTCGCATCAACCAATCAGCCTGATAGAGTCGGTTTTCCCGCCGCAGGGGCGGTGCTTTGATGTTCGGCAACCCGGTTGCCGCGTTTCCCACCGGCATATAGGCGCTATAATAGACTCTTTTTAGCGACTGTTGTCGGTACAGGGTATTGGCCAGTTCCAGGATCTGGAAATCCGACTCCGGACTGGCTCCGACGATCAGCTGGGTGCTCTGTCCGGCCGGTGCAAAGGGTTGCACTTGTCGCATCCGCTTACGATCTTCCCGGGTTTCATCGATCGTATCGCGGATAACGCCCATGGGGGCGAGAATCGAATCGTAGGTTTTGTCCCGTGTCAGCCGCTTCAGGCTTTCTTCAGACGGAAGCTCGATATTGACGCTCAAGCGGTCGGCATAACGCCCGGCCTGCCCAATCAGACGTCGGCTTGCGTAGGGAACGCACTTTACATGGATGTATCCGTTGAAGCCCTGCTCTCGCAGGTCTTTCACCGTCCGAACCAGCCGCTCCATGGTATCGTCGGGACTTCGCAAGATTCCCGAGCTTAAAAAAAGCCCTTCGATGTAGTTTCGTCGATAAAAATCGATGGTAAGCGAGACGATCTCATGTGTGGTAAAAGCCGACCTGGGGATATCGTTCCCGGAGCGATTGACGCAATAAGCGCAGTCATAGATGCAGGCGTTTGTGTACAGGATCTTCAGCAAGGAGACGCAGCGACCGTCTTCGGTGTAGGTGTGGCATATACCCGATGGTGCGGCATTGCCCAGACGGCGGCCTGCGTTTGTTCGCCGGCTGCCGCTGGATGCACACGATACGTCGTATTTGGCGGCACTGGCCAGTATGGCAAGCTTGTCTTCGATGCGCATCGAATGCCCTCCGAAGTTTATTGCAGGTATAATTGGCAAAAATTTTTTACCTTGGCAAGGCTCAACGAATCCAATCCGGCGGCTCACGAGTTCGTGTGTAAAAGCAGCTACAGTGGTATCGGATGATAGATGGATCTTATCACAGCCCGCATACCTGTCGCGTTGTCGGATCTTCTGGTCGGCGAAAGGCTGAGATGGATCACCGATTTTCCGGTGGCAACAAAAAGCAGCATATCAGACAGGCAAGGGCGGCGGCGAGGCTGATCCCAAAGACGAGAAGCACCCCGTGGGCCACCGCCTGATTGAGCTGCTGCAGAATTTCCGGGGAGAGCTGCGAGCGAACCTCCGGCCTCAGAATGCTGTCGGCGCTGCGAAGGATCGGACCGACCACCGCTTCCGGGATCTTTGCATGGCTGCCCGCCAGGGCGGCCTGCCATTTTGCGGAAAACCCGGCGTTGAAAATGCTTCCGCAGATCCCGATGCCTACCGTCGCCCCGAGGCTGCGGGCGAACTGGTGAGAGGCGGTGGCCACGCCCAAATCGGTCGGATCGACGCTGTTTTGCACCACCAGGATCGTTGCCAGGCCCACGAACCCCATGCCGACACCGATCAGGGCAAACACCCAAAAGCAGGTGGTCATGGAAGTTTCCGGTGAAAAGCTAAGGGTGATGGCGCAGCCGGCCGCTAAAAGGACGGCGCCTGCGGCAGCGGATTTATTGATTCCCAGGCGATGGATCCAGCGACCCAGAACCAGGGAACCGATGGACCATCCGAGGCTCAAAGACAGCACGGTTGTGGCCACCGCAACCGGGTTTTTCCCCAACGCTCCCTGGATAAACAGCGGCGCAAATCCGAAAAAAGAGAAGATGGCAAAACTGCTCATGAACACGGCGGCGTTGCCGACGCTAAAGCCGCGCAGCTTGAAAAAAGAGAGCGGAAGAATCGGTTCTCGGGCACGGCGTTCAGCGAAGAAAAAAAGAGCCCCGGAGCCAGCGGTGACCGCCCAGAGCATCAGGATTAGAGGAGAGCTCCACGCGCGCTCTCTGCCGGCCAGCAGGAAAATGAAAAGCAGGCTCAGAACACTGATCGAAAGGGTCAGGGCAC
>JAHEIV010000405.1 GCA_024639205.1 Deltaproteobacteria bacterium
GTCCCAGAGCGGCTTTTACAAGACGGATCTGACCCCCGAGTGGAAAAAGATCCGCAAGGTTATCGATCCGGCCACCCTGGAATATCAGGACCTGGAAAAACCCGACCTGCCGTGTCTTGCTGAAGCCAAAAAAGCCGAGTCGCTGCCCGACAAGATGCGGGCGGTGATTTACGGCAAAGATCGCGGCAGTCAATACGCCTGGAAAGTGCTGGCCCACAACCTGATCTATTCGGCCAACCGGATTCCGGAAATCGCCGACACCATCTTAGAGGTGGACAACGCCATGCGCTGGGGTTTCAATTTCGAATTGGGACCCTTTGAAACCTGGGATGCCATCGGCCTTGCGGATTCGGTTGCCAAAATGGATGCGGACGCGCTGCCGGTCCCGGACAAGATCCGCGAGATGATCGCAGCCGGACACGCATCTTTTTACAAGATCGAAAACGGACAACGTCTCTATTTCGATTTTGTCTCGGGCCGCTACCAGCCGATCCAGACCAGTGCCAACATCGTTTCCCTCAGCGCCCTCAAAGGCGCCGACAAGGCGGTGCGCAGCGGCGCCACGGCCTCCCTGGTCGATCTGGAAGATGGGGTTTTCTGCCTCGAGTTTCACAACAAGATGAATGCGCTGACCACTGAAATACTGGATATGCTCGATGAAGCGCTTGATTTCATCGACCGCAACGGGGTCGGGCTGGTGATCGGCAACCAGGCCGGCGGGGTTCCCGGGGCTTTTTCTGCCGGAGCGGATCTAAAGGGCATGCTGGCGGCTGCCAAGGCGGAAAAGTACGCCGATATAGAAAACATGGTGTCCGGCATGCAAAATGTGCTGCAGAAGGCCAAGTATGCTGCCTTTCCGGTGGTGACCGCACCTTTTGGCCTTGCCCTCGGCGGCGGCTGTGAGATCTGCCTGGCATCCGACCGCGTGGTGGCCAACGCCGATCTTTACACCGGGCTGGTGGAAATCGGAGTCGGCCTGCTGCCGGCCGGCGGCGGCTGCCTCAACCTGTGGCGCAAGATGATCGCCACGATTCCCGAGGCGGTCACCGAAGTGGACCTGGCGCGGTTTTTTATCCCGACATTCATGAACATCGCCATGGCCAAGGTGAGCACCTCGGCCGCCGATGCGCGCAGCAGCGGATTTCTCGGACCCCGGGACCGGATCGTGTTCAATCGCGACTACCTGGTGGGAGAAGCCAAGAAAGAAGTTTTGAAAATGGTGGATGAAGGCTACGCGCCGCCGATGAAGCGCAAGGTTCGGGTTCTGGGCGAGTCGGCCCAGGGCATGATTGCCGCCGAGATTTTCAATATGCACAGCGGCGGTTTTATATCCGACTATGACGCCCATCTGGCCAAGCGGATCGCATTTGTGATCAGCGGCGGGGAGGTGCGCGCCAACAGCGAGGTGGATGAGCAGACGATTCTGAACCTGGAGCGCCAGAATTTTATAGAGCTGCTTCATCAGGAAAAAACACTCGCTCGCATCGAGCACCTGTTGAAAACGGGCAAACCGCTGCGCAACTAGACCGCGATGATCCTTTCGCGGTGCCGATGGACGGCGATCCGGGAGGAGGTTATCCTCGCGGCGCATCCATCGGTGCCATTCGGCCGGAAGATGTGTAAAGCCGTGCCATCGAATAAAGCGCTCAATCTGCAGCCGGATCGCTGCAGAAATTGTACGATGCAATCATGGAGGACCGCAAAATGAGAGATGCATATATTGTAACATCCATTCGGACGCCCGGATGCAAAAGAGGCAAGGGTGCTTTTAAAGACACCCGGCCGGAAGATCTGCTGGCATTTATCCTGTCTGAAGCAGTGGAGAAGACCCCGAACCTTGAAAAAAAGGATGTGGAAGACATCGTGGTCGGCTGCTGTTTTCCCGAAGCCGAGCAGGGACTGAACATCGGCCGGCTGGTGGGTCAGATCGCAGGGTTTCCCTTCGAAGTCACCGGCGCCACCGTGAACCGATTCTGTTCTTCCGGGCTGGAGGCGATCTCGGCGCAGGCGCTGCGGATCATGGCCGGGTGGGCGGACGTGGCCATTGGCGGCGGAGTGGAATCGATGACCTACGTGCCCATGGGTGGGTATTTGCCCCGGCCGCATCCCGGGGTCACCCGCAAGCATGCCGACCTATATGTTTCGATGGGCATTACGGCCGAGAATGTGGCCAAACGATACAATGTCAGCCGCGAGGAGCAGGACGAGTTTGCGTATCAATCGCAGATGAAGGCGGCAAATGCCCGCAAAAACAACCTCTTCACGGAGCTGGTGCCGACACCGGCCACACGCTTTGTGCAGCAGTCCGACGAGACCTACAAGAAGGAAACAGTCACCCAGTCCGTCGACGACGGGATTCGCGATGATACGACTGCGGAGGGGCTGGCCAAGCTCAATCCGGTTTTTGCGGCCGGAGGCAGCGTGACGGCCGGAAACTCTTCTCAGACTACCGATGGTGCAGCGGCCACCATCCTGATGTCGGAAGAAAAGGTCAAGCAATTCGGCCTCAAACCCATCGCCCGCCTGGTGTCATACACCACGATCGGCTGCAAGCCCGATGAAATGGGAGTCGGCCCGCGCTATGCCATTCCCAAGCTTCTGGACAAGGCCGGAAAGAAACTGGCCGACATCGGCCTGTTTGAGATCAACGAGGCCTTCGCCTCTCAGGCGCTCTACTCGATCCGGGAGATCGGAATCGACATGGAAAAGGTCAACGTAAACGGTGGCGCCATTGCCCTGGGGCACCCGCTGGGCTGCACCGGTGCAAAGCTGTGCGCCACCCTGCTGGCCAACATGCAGGCCCGGGGAGTCAAATACGGTGTGGAGTCGATGTGCATCGGCGGAGGGATGGGCGCCGCGGCCTTGTTCGAGCTGGTCGAATAAAAAGCCGATTCGGCCTACCGCCGTTTTATCCGACCCCTGAACCCCCATATTCTGCGCCGGCAGGCCCCAGCGCCGCAGCGCAGACGGGGGGGCGGGGTATCCGACATTCTACCGACATCCTCAATTCTCTCCTCTCTTCTTGCCATCTGCGCCCTGACGATCGGTCATTCTTGACAGTTTGTTTTCAGTGAGCCTATAAGGAGTCTAAAGGATTTCAGGCGAATGCGCGATCCCCTGCCGACCCGATTGGTACACTGTTAACTATCCGATCCAAAGGAGACATTCGATGGCGAACCAAACAATTCTGGAGAACAAGAAAGTATTGGTCGTTGACGATGAACCCGATATTCTCGAATCGATCGAAGAGGCGCTGGAGAATTGCCATGTAGACACCGCAGCCGATTACGAATCCGCCGAACAGTTGCTGAAATCCAGCGCGTATGACATCGTCGTTCTGGATATCATGGGCGTCAACGGTTATGAACTGCTGGCAGTTGCCAACGAGCAGGGGGTTCCTGCGGTCATGCTGACCGCCCATGCGCTCAGCGCGGATAACTTTGCCAAATCGATGGATGAGGGTGCCTGTGCGTATCTGCCAAAGGAAAAGCTGTA
>JAHEIV010000406.1 GCA_024639205.1 Deltaproteobacteria bacterium
GGCGGTCTTCCGGGTGATCCGGACTGAGATTTGCCGCCAGCAGGGCATCGTAGCGACTGGTCAATTGCCCCGGGTTTACGAAGGCTCGCATCATGGCGCCCCGGCCATTGGTGCCGAGCAGCAGCAAAGACCGGTCTGCTATCTCGGCTTTGCGAAAGGTCCGCTGAACCGTCAGATGTTCCGGGTCGGACAGGTATAACAGCGGCGCATCCGCATGCTCGGTTTGTTGCGGCTGATAGGTGCGAATCTTCAACGTGGCCCTTCGCTGGTTTCGTCGGGTCGATCGAGGGGAAAACAAGGCGAAATGGCTGCCGTCTGAAGCCGGTAGACTCGACTGCCAACCCACGGTTGGCCGATTGTCCGTGATGCTGGCGCGAAAGTGTGAATGGCAACGCACCAGGAGAAAATGATTCGGCGGTATCATCACCTCACGCCGAATATCCTGCGGCCATTGCCATGTGACCACCCGGCTTTCCGCGCCATGTGGGTTCATTTCTCGGCAGAATTCCAGCGGATTGTTGCTGATCTCGAAGACTGCTCTTTCGGTATCGAATCCGGCCAGATCCCTTACGCCGTTGTATACCGTATTGATTTCCAGCGCCTTGGCTCGCAGCCGCTGGTGCAGGACTCTTTTCGGAGGGCGCAGAAAGCGGGAGGATTTCGGCGGAGCGATATCTTCTGCGGCGGCATCGGCTGACAGGCAGAGCACCTGTCCGGGTTCAATTTGCACGGACGAGCGCGATCCGCTTCGGGCGACAGTCACGGTTTTTCCTTCCAGCAGATCGGTAAATTCCGGACCTTGGGGGTCTGCCGGTCCGACATGCCATGCAGCCTCACAGCGATTGCGATCGTCCAGGTTGACGACCACCCACACCAACCGGCCGGACGGGCGGTGGTGCCGGCGAAGCACCACGTGACTGCCCTTACCGTCATGAACCAGACTCACATCCGTACGGTCGCCGAAAGCCGGGTGTTTGCGCAGCAGGGCATGCAGGCGCTGAAGATGTCCAACCAGGTTTGGTTTCGCGCCCCAGTTCAGCGAAGGAGATCCATGCACATCGATTTTTTCAACAGCCAACCATTCGACCCCGTTGGCAAATGCAAACGCCCCGTGCTGGGCGAAAAGGGCGCACATGGCGGTGCGCATGCGGGCATAGCGATGCGAGTGGGCCGCCAGGCGAAGATTATCATGGGTTTCGGCAAAGTGCACCATCCCGCCCTCTCTGCGGGCAATGTCGAAGGTCTCCGGCAGATAGGATTCGATTTGGCCTTGGTCATAATTTTGGAACAGTTCGGAGTAAGCCCAGTTGAAGTTGGCGCGGTTGAGCAGATCCCGGGTAACGGAAATTTTACCGCCAAGGCCCTCGAGCAGAAAAATGGTATCCGGAAACGCTTCTCTGACCCGTGCGATAATGTATTTCCAGGTGGCCAGGGGAATCATGTAGCCTGCATCGCAGCGAAAACCGTCCACGCCGCGACGACACCAGGTGAGAAAGGTATCGGCCATGTATCTCCACAAATCGCGGTGGGTATAATCGAGCCGCGTGAGATCTTCCCATCGAACCCCCCAGGCCCCCGGCACTTCGATCTGGCCCTCCGGACCGCGGGCCAGCCAGTGGGGATGAGACTCGTGCAGTCCGGCGGCCCATCCGGTGTGATTGATGGCAATGTCGGTGATGATCTTGGCATGCCGGGCATGGATGGCCTCCACCAGTTCGGTGAACTGCTCCAGGGGGGTGGCTCCGGGGTCGAACTCGGCCAAGGCAGGATCGACGGTCGTGAAGCTCAAGGCAGCATAGGGGCTGCCGAACCGACCCATGCGTCCGTAGGTGGTCGGTGTCGGGTGGATCGGAAGCAGCTGTATCACCCTGCAGCCGAGATCTCCGATGATGAAATCAAGCTCCCGAATCAGATCTCTGAACTTACCGGAAGGGGGAATGACACTGTAGCCGGATTGATCCAGGGACTGAATCTGGCCGGGGTTGAGCGGGGGTTGAAAATGGCCGGATTTGTTAGGGCCAAACTGTCGGACAAAGGCGTTGTAAATGATATTGGCGCAGCAGGTGTCGGCCGGTTCTACGTTGATAACGGTATTGGTTCCCGACGGCCAATTTGGAACTGGATCTTCCGGATCCAAAAAGTAGCATTTGGCCTCAAAATGTCCGACTTCGACCAGCGGAAGCGTCGCCTGAAATTGACGCTCGCTGACCTGAACCATCGGCGTGTCGAACCAGTCGCGTCCCAGCGGTGTCTCCTGGTGATGCACTTCGCGGATGGTTTCTTTGCGAGTGATTCCGGCATATCCGATATTGGTCCGCAGCCACCCGCTTCCCCTTCGCGGGTGGTTCAGCCTCAGGGTAAAGGTTACCGTGTCGCCGCTGAAACGAAGGAGCTTGTTTCCGGGTCCCGGATCCTGGTGAAGCCAATCAGAGGTGGTCATGGTGGAGGATAATTAAAAAGTTAGGTCCCTATCGACGATCGAGCCTTCCGTCACAGCGGATTGGTTCTGCCGAGTATTGGTGATGGCGATGCGGCCGACAATGCGAACGCCACCTTCAAATCGGACATCTCCCCGGACGGTCAGGCTTTCACACTCAACCAGAGAAGGTACACCGCCTTGAAAGCGATTGTCAAATTGATCGATCTTGCCGAAATAGTCAGCATCCAGGTCAATGTGGATCGTCTCCGGCATGCCGCTGGATTTACGGTGCGGGTTGATTCTCACCTCATCGGAATCGGACAGCAGAAACAGATCCGACCGGGTGGCCAGCAGATCGGCGCAGGTTTTTACCGGGAAAAACCGCGACCGGGGCACGGATACGGCGGTGGCACCTTCGAAAAGAGAAATGGCTGATCCCATGGCGGTCTCCACCTGGAATACCTTCGGACTGGAGTGGTCCCGTGGATCGAGGTTCTTGGGATTCAGGATCATGGGCAGATAGAGGGCTTTTTCGCGGGTCAACAGCTGTTTCACATATTCGAGGTTTATCCAGATATTGTTGGTGTTGAAAAAACAATAGCGCTCAATATCACGAAATGCGGCCACCTCGTCCGGCGGACATTGAGCCGATTCTCGCAGAACCAGCCGGCCGTCTTTATAGCGAGCCAGGTGACCGCCTTTAACATCGGCGGGTGTCTTTCGGGCGACTTCCATCATAAAAGGAATCCGTTTTTCCGCAAAGAATCCGAGCAGTTCCGGATCCATCCGGGCGCCGAGATTGTCGGAATTGGCGATAAACGCATAAACGTATCCCTGATCCAGCAATTTCTCGAGCATACCGGATGTATGCAGGGCGGTGTAAACATCACCGTGACCCGGCGGATTCCATTCCAGTTCCGGATTTCGGGGCCAGACTGCTGGGCTGAGATCCGCCTGCAGGATCTTGGGAAACTTGTTCTGGAGAAATATCAGGGACCGATCGCCGGGATCGATATCTTTGAGAGCCGCAAGGGTTTCGGTATGCGTGCTGAAGCTGTTCATGAACGCCAGG
>JAHEIV010000407.1 GCA_024639205.1 Deltaproteobacteria bacterium
AATGGAAGAATTCATGGTGGACATCACCGGAGAAGAAGGTCGCTGGTTCTTTCCGGTGATCGCCACGGTATTTCTGTATATCGCCTGCTGCAATCTGTGCGGACTGATACCCGGTTTCTTTCCGCCGACCGCCAGCATCAATACAACCCTGTCCTGTGCACTGCCGGTGTTCATCTTCACTCACTACATCGGCGTTAAGTATCACGGATTCAAATACGTGAAACATTTTCTGGGGCCTGTGTGGTGGATGGCCCCTCTAATTTTGATCATCGAGATCATTGGACACTTTGCCCGGATACTGTCGCTGTCATTCCGGCTTTTCGGCAATATCATGGGACACGAGCTGGTCCTGGCCATTTTGTTCATGCTGGCCGGTGCCTTTCTGGCACCGCTGCCGATCATGGCGATGGGCATTTTCGTCAGCTTTGTTCAGGCATTCGTTTTTTTCTTGCTTTCGATCATGTACTTTGCCGGCGCCATGGAACACGCCCACTAGCCGGTTGGTTGCGTGTTCAACAATTTATAACGCCGTTCATGGGATAATGGAAGAAGCCAACCTATCAATCAATTAAAGGAGGTAAACTAGAGAATGGAAGCAAAAGCATTAGAGTTCTTCATCGCCTGTGTGACTGCTGCTGGTTTTGGAATCGCGATTGCAGCTTTCGGTTGCGGTATCGCTCAGGGCATTGGATTGAGATCTGCAGTCGAAGGTATCGCCAGGAATCCTGAAGCTTCCGGTAAGGTGACGGTTACCATGCTGATTGGTCTGGCTCTGATCGAATCACTTTGTATTTACGCGCTGGTCGTGGCACTGATTCTGATCTTCGCCCATCCCCAGGCTGGAGCCATTGCCGGGCTGTTCGCCGGTTAGAACCACCCTATCAAGCCTCAAAGCAAAAGGGCTTTCCCCGAAAGGGGAGGGCCCTTTTTTGTCACTCGACACCAGAATCTTTCGAGATTCGCTGTCGCCCACCGACCGGGCCTGAAGAGCGCGACCCTATTGACGGCTGCAAACCCTTATCATTCGGCGGCCCTGAAAGGCGCCGCCGTATCCAGCCCATGAAGGCCTCCGGATCGCTGCAGCGGGGCGAAACAGGATTAGATCACAAAGTGCTCCGTGTGCATACGACCCGGGGTTGTTGGCCTGCACTTATTTTTAGTCACTGTTTGGTCGTAGCGCTGCTTGACAAACCCTCATCAGATTTGATGCCGGGTCCCGATAATACCTTCCGCAGCCATTGGCCGGTGTAGGATGCCGGGTTATCGACAATTTGTTCCGGGGTTCCGCAGCCAACGATAAAACCGCCACTGTCACCGCCCTCGGGTCCCAGATCGATGATATGATCCGCCGTTTTGATAACATCCAAATTGTGCTCGATGACGATGACGGTGTTGCCGGCATCCACCAGCCGGTTTAAGACTTCGAGCAGTTTGCGGATGTCGTCGGCGTGCAGTCCGGTGGTCGGCTCGTCCAGGATGTAAACGGTTTTGCCGCTGCCCTTCTTGCTGAGTTCACGGGACAGTTTGACGCGCTGGGCCTCACCACCGGAGACGGTAGTGGCCTGTTGACCCAGGCGGATGTAGCCAAGGCCGACGTCGACGAGGGTTTGCAGAATCGTGCGGATCTTGCCGATGCGTTTGAAAAAAACCAATGCCTGATTTACCGTCATGTCGAGCACGTCCGTAATGCTCTTACCCTTGTAACGGATCTCCAGTGTTTCGCGGTTGTATCGCAGGCCGCGGCAGACATCACAGGTCACGTAAACGTCCGGTAGAAAGTGCATTTCTATTTTGACGACCCCGTCACCTCCGCAGGCCTCGCATCGCCCCCCCTTTACGTTGAAACTAAAACGCCCCGCTTTGTAGCCGCGTATTCGGGCCTCAGGGGTCTGAGCGAACCGTTCGCGGATATGGGTGAAGACTCCGGTGTAGGTGCCTGGATTCGAACGGGGGGTCTTGCCGATCGGAGACTGGTCGATATGCACGACCTTATCGACAAATTCCAGTCCCATCGCCTTTTCGTAGCTACCGGTCCGCACCTTCGCCTGAAAGAGGCGCTGAGCCAGGATGTGAAAAAGGGTGTCGAGGACGAGCGTGGATTTACCGGAACCGGAAACACCGGTAACGCACACGAAAACGCCGAGGGGAAAGCTCACATCGATGTTTTTCAAGTTGTTGGCTGTGGCCCCCTCGATGACAATCTGGTTGCCGTTGCCGGCCCGGCGCCGATCCGGGACTTCGATTTTGCGTCGTCCCGACAAATACTGCCCGGTCAGTGAGTCTTCGTGGCCGGCAATATCCGCGGGGAGGCCGGAGAAAACGACACGTCCGCCGTTCAGACCAGCTCCCGGCCCCATGTCCACCACGTGGTCGGCTGCCAGAATGGTGGTTTCGTCGTGCTCGACCACCAGCACGGTGTTGCCGAGGTTTCGCATTTGCAGCAGTGTTTGCAGCAAGCGCCGGTTGTCGCGCTGGTGCAGGCCGATGCTGGGTTCATCCAGAACATACAGGACACCGGTGAGCTTGGAGCCGATCTGGGTGGCCAATCGAATCCGCTGGCTTTCTCCGCCTGAAAGAGTGGTTGCCGCCCGATCCAGGGTAAGGTAAACCAGTCCGACATTTTCCAAAAAACCGAGGCGTTCGTTGATTTCTCTCAAGATTCGATCGGCAACCACCGCCTTTTGTCCGGACAGGTTCATCGTGGACAAAAATTCGTGTGCTCCGGCAATCGACATGCCGGCGATTTCGTGGATGGCCTTTCCGCCGACCCGGACTGACCGGCTGGCCCGATTCAGCTTCGCCCCGTTGCATTCCGAACAGGGTCGGAAATTCATATAACGACGAATCTCCTCGCGGATCTGATAAGAATCGGTTTCCCGATAGCGACGCTGCAGATTGGGTATCAAGCCTTCAAAAGGTTTCCGGTAGGTATGTCGCCGTTCATCGCGTTCAAAGTAAAAAGTGATCTGCTGCAGCCCCGAGCCGTGCAGCAAAACTGTTTTGAAGTCCTCCGGCAGGTCTCGGAAGGGGGTGTATATATCTACGCCGTAGTGAGCGGTGAGCGCATCGAGAAACTCGACGAAATGCACCGTGTTTCGATGGGCCCATATAGTCACGGCGCCTTCACGAAGTGAGAGCGTTTTGTCCGGTATGATCAAGTCAGGATCCAGCTCGGTGGTGGCCCCCAGCCCGTCGCACTTCTGACACGCCCCCTGGGGCGAATTGAAAGAGAAGCTGGCCGGCGTGAACTCGGGATAACTGATCCCGCAACTGGCACAGGCCGATTTTTCACTAAAAAGAATCGGATCTCCTTCGATAACATCCACCAGCACCTGCCCTTCGGACAAAGACAGGGCCAGCTCCAGTGAATCCGCCAGTCGGTTACGGATACTGCTCGCCACGATCAGCCGGTCGACCACCACTTCAATGGTGTGTTTTTTTTGCCGGCTCAGTTGATCGACATCCTCGATCGCGTAAGTCTTAC
>JAHEIV010000408.1 GCA_024639205.1 Deltaproteobacteria bacterium
ACGGCCGGGTCATGATCGATGGGGATGGGACGGGCGGCCTTGCTGACCACCTGCTTGCCCGGGCGGGATTCTTCCGGGACGGTAATCAGGAGATCCCCCTGGACAGTGGCCACGCACCCCAGGCGATATCCGGCGGCTTTTTCTTCGGGCGTAATATGTTCTGTTTCGCTTGTCTGCCAGGGTCCGGCGCTTTCCGGCTTGGACTCGATCCCGTATTTCCGATGGGTGCCGGTTTCAATGCGGACCCTGCACTTGCCGCACGCATGATGGCCGCCGCAGAGCGCTTCGATACCGACGCCCAGCGACCGGGACGCTTCGATGATCGTTGTGCCTTTCGGTATTTTTCCGCTGCGTCCGGAAGGCTGAAAAATCACCGTGGCGGTGTCTGCCTTCATCGTTCCCATTGCTTTAGCACTCCGGTTGCCGTTTTATTTCCAGTGTTTGGAGAGCTTATCGAGCTCTTTGAGCGCTTCTTTCGGCAGCGGTTGCGGGCGGTGTTTCATCTGTAAGAGGGTCTGCTCCCGCAGTCGCTCCTCAAATCGCCGTCCGCCCTGCTCGAGCCAGGTTTCATAATTGCTGCGATCGAACAGGTTTGAATACCACACTTCGCGGAAATACTTCAGCGTGTGCTCTTCTTCCATAAAATGGCCTCCCGGGCCGACGCTGTGAATGACGTCGACCGCCAGCGTTTCTTCATCGACTTTGATGCCCCGCATAAACTGGTTGATCATGTAAAGCACTTCATTGACCAGTACCATAAAGGCAGGGGAGGCCATAGACCCGTGGTCGAGCAATCCGCAGTCATGAATCAGGTTGGCGCCGCTCAGCGCCGCCGATTGGCACGACAACGTGGCTTCGGCGGCAGCCTGGGAATCCGGCAGTTTGGCGTCGGAGCACCCGGCAGTACCGAAATAGGGCAGCTTGATGTACTGGGCGATTTGAGCCAGGGCGGCGCCCATCAGAATCATTTCCGGTGCGCCGTAGGAGAATATCGTGGTGCGCATGTCCATGACAGTGGCAAAGGCGCCGCAAATAAAAGGGGCGCCTTTGCGCGCCAATTGGGTGATCACCAGGCCGCTGAGAGATTCGGCCGTTCCCTGTACGACGGAACCGGCAAAAGAGGCCGGACCGGTGCTGCCGGCCTGGGGGGCGCCATAGCAAATCTGGGGTATTCTTTTTTCGGCGCAAAAAATCATCATATCCAAGCTCTCATCGGTAAACGTCAGCGGTGAAATCGGATCGGCAAGCATGGCAATCGTCGGGGCGTTAAAAAATTGCTTTTCACCGCCGGAGATGATGATCGCCATTTCATAAATTTGCTTGAGGCTTTCAATGTTCTGGCAGCAGAAGACCATGGGCTTCTCGCTGTGTGTCATCGCTTCTTTTAAAACCAGTCGGTCGGCAAACTCGGCGGGGACATCGTCTGCAATGCCGAAAGTCATTCCCCAGGTGTAGTTGGGCAGCACGTCAAGCAGGGCTGCCGTCGTGCGGCAATCATCGAGCACGAATTTACGACGTTCGCGGGTCAGGGGTTCGAGGTAGTCGATGCAGTCCAGGCTGGCGCCGAACCAGCTTCTGTTGCGCTCCAGTTTCACCGAGCGCTCGCCGCTGCGGTTTCCCAGCACGATGCGCGAAGGGGCCTTGCGTAATGCGTCTTTTACCATCCAGTCCGGGATGCGCACTACATCGGTATCCACCCGCGCACCGGCGCCGTCCAACAATTCCAGTGTCCGCGGATGACGGATCTTCACGCCGGTGCGTTCCAGCACTTCCATGGTTGCAGAATATACTTCCTCGATGTCATCCGGCTGGAGCACGTTGAGTCTCGGCTTCATTTTCGGCTCAAGGTGTTCTGTCATCGCTTCGTCCTCCATGTATCACATGACTCGCCATAACTGTTACGCCGCATGCTCCCGGCCGCCGATCGAGGCACCTCGTTTTACCGGAGCGGCAACAAAACCGGAAGACCGATCTCCGTTTAGGGAATAAAACCGAAACAATTTGTAACCCATGCGCGTTTATCATCCCGGTAAAGACTGATGAAGCGCAAGTGCACGAAAGGAGCTCCGTATTTAATGGTTTCTACGTTTTTTCTGAAGAATTCAATATGTGACGGACTCGATCGTAGAATTCGTTCACATGGTCGTACATGATCTTCCGGGCACGATCGGCATCTTTGCTTTTGATCGACTCCACCAGTTTTAGATGTTCAGCGACGGCGGTGGGCAACATATCGAGTTGGGGTAAGGCCAGATACCACAGGCGTTGGGTAAGACCGAATAGATGTTCCAGGATCCGAATCAGGTACTTGTTCTTCGCTGCCCGCACGATGGCCTGGTGAAACTTATGATCCACGTCCAGCAGGCGTCGGTTGTCACCGGGTGCAGTGGCGGCCTGCTGCCTGCGAAGCGCCTCGAGCACCGTCAGATCATCCGCTGTGGCCCGCTGGGCGGCAAGACCGGCGCATAGCGGCTCCAGGGTCAAACGCACCTCACTGATCTGCTCCAGGTCCGGCAGGCTGACGTCGGCCACGTACAATCCGTGGCGGGCTGTGATGACAATCAGTTCATCATGTGCGAGTAATTTGAGCGCTTCGCGAACCGGGACAGCGCCCATATGCAGATCGTCGGCAAGCCGTTGTTCGTTTACAATCGTGCCGGGGGCCAGTTCCAAGGTGATGATTGACTCCCGTATTCGATCATAGGCCTGTTGGGTATCGACATCGACCAACTCCATACTGAATCCCTCCGAAGATAAACGCCCCGCTCCCGGCAACCAGAGATAAGCCCGCTAACAACCCGGTATGCAACATGTTGCGGCATCGCCCATCGGATGAAGCCACCAACCGCCATCATCCGTTGAGCTTGCGTCGCCGATAGCCGGCAGCGAACGGCGAATCACTTTATTTAGGTCCTTTCAGTTCGCATCAACCGGGGCTTTCCCACCGCTTGCGCTCGAATACGATAAGCGTCCAGCCCGTCGGTCTGCTCTTTTACGATTACTTCCGGGTTGTCGGCGCCGGATCGAAGTGCCGCCCCCAGGGCCCTTTGCCGGCCTATCTTTCGGGCATGCGCCAACGCATCAATGGCTTTATCGAATACCTCCCGATTATCGCCGGTCTGGACGGTGTAGCCGAGGACTTCCAGACCGTCGCGGGTCAACTGCGGGTACACGAGAACTTCTTCAGTGATCATGACACTGCCGGCCACCGCGCCCACGGCATTGGCAACCTCATGGTGGGTTGGCAGGATCAGTTCGCAGTTAAGCTTTTCGGCCACGCTCTTTAAAAAGATGGCTGCTGGAGCGCCGATGCCGATAAGGGGCTGCCGCAATCGAAAACGGGTCTCCAGTTGGGGATGATTGTCGTAGAGGCTGTTATGAAAAAACCACTGCCCGATGTCGTTGTCTTTGGCTTGAAAAGACAGCGGCAGCTTCTTGCCGCTCAGAAACGTGACGATGGCGTGAACGATGGTTTCGGTCATC
>JAHEIV010000032.1 GCA_024639205.1 Deltaproteobacteria bacterium
CCATTACCGTTCCGGGTATCGACGGGCGCAAGATGAGCAAAAGCTACCGAAACACCATTCCGATATTCGCCGATCGCGCCGAAGTCCAACGTCAGGTGATGCGAATCGTTACCGATTCAAAAAAGCCGCAAGAGCCAAAGGATCCGTCTCGATGTAATGTTTTCGCCATTTACCGGCACTTCGCTCCACCCGAAGCAGTCGACGCCAAGCGGCAACTGTATGAAAAAGGGGGCGCTGCATATGCCGACATCAAAAAAGAGCTCGCCGATCTTCTCAACGAATATTTCGGCCCGCGACAAGAAGCATACGCCGCTTTGCTGGAAGATACCAGGGGCATCGATCGGGTTCTTACACGCGGGGCGGCCGTGGCCAGGGCAGCCGCCAAGCCGATGCTGGAAAGAGTGCGGCGCAAAATTGGTGTTGCCTGAGCAGTGGGAGGAGCGGATATCGGCAGATAGAACGATCCGATATCGATACGCGTATCAAGGGAGGATGCCATGGGGAAAAACGTCACGCAAAAACTCCTAAAAACCCACCTGACTTCCGGCCGAATGGAACCAGGTGCCGACATCGGTTTGCGGATCGATCAGACCCTGACCCAGGATGCCACCGGTACGATGGTCATGCTGGAGTTCGAAGCCATGCAGATTCCGCGGGTGAAAACCGAGATTTCGGCCCAGTACGTTGATCATAACCTGCTGCAGACCGACTTTAAAAACGCCGACGACCACCTCTTTTTGTTCAGCGCCTGCCGCAAGTTCGGTGTCTGGTTCAGCCGACCGGGAAACGGTGTCAGCCATCCGGTGCACATGGAGCGCTTCGGAGTGCCGGGGAAAACGCTGCTGGGTTCGGACAGCCACACACCGGCAGCCGGATCGCTTGGCATGCTGGCTATGGGAGCCGGTGGCCTGGAGGTGGCGCTGGCCATGGCCGGCGAGCCGATTTACATCAAAATGCCTGCGGTCATGGGCGTACATCTAACCGGCCGACTTCCGGACTGGGTCAGCGCCAAGGACGTGATTCTCGAGATGTTACGCCGCTACGGGGTCCAGGGAGGCAACGGAAAAATCATCGAGTATTACGGCCCGGGTCTCGAAGGCCTGACGGCCATGGATCGGCATGTGATTGCCAACATGGGCACCGAACTGGGCGCTACCACGACGGTATTTCCGTCGGATGATAACGTGCGGAAATTTCTCAAAGTCCAGGGTCGTGAACCCGATTGGAGCGAGATTCTGGCCGACCGGGATGCGACATACGACGAGACAGACGAAATCGATCTGTCCCGTCTGGAGCCGTTGATCGCTTTGCCCAGCAGCCCCGGCAATGTGGTCCCGGTGGCAGAAGTGGCCGGTCGCGAGATCTACCAGTCCTACATCGGCTCTTCCGCCAATCCGGGTCTGCGGGATTTTGCGCTGCCTTCCCTGATGGTGGACGGCCGGCAAGTACACCCACGCGTTTCGTTCGACGTAAACCCCACCTCGCGGCAGATCCTGCAGAACCTGGCGTCATTCGGGTTGCTCGAAAAACTGGTTCGTTCCGGCGCCCGCCTCCACCAGGCAGGCTGCGGCGGTTGCATCGGTATGGGCCAGGCGCCGGCAACCGGTAAGATCAGTCTCCGCACGGTGCCGCGCAATTTTCCGGGTCGCAGTGGTACGAAAGAAGACCAGGTATACTTGTGCAGCCCGGAAACGGCTGCGGCTTCGGCATTGACCGGCGTCATCACCGACCCCCGGACGCTGGATATGGACTATCCGCAATTTAAAGAACCGGACGCCATTGTCATCAACACGCAGATGCTTTTAGCGCCTCCGGGTCCAAGCGAGACGGTAGAGCTGGAGAAGGGGCCCAACATCAAACCGTTGCCGTCGTTCGACCCGCTGCCCGATTTCATCGCGGGCCCGGTGTTGTTGAAAACGGGCGACGATGTATCCACCGATGAGATCATGCCGGCCGGAGCCCGGGTCCTTCCGTTCCGCAGCAACATCCCCGAGATCAGCAAATACGCTTTCAATCAGGTGGACGAAGGTTTTTACGAAAGGGCACTGCCCTATCGGCAGGAAGGTTTTTTCGTGGTTGGCGGAAACAACTACGGTCAAGGCTCCAGTCGCGAGCATGCGGCCATCGCGCCGCGTTATCTCGGGCTCAAGGCGGTCATCGCCAAAAGCATTGCCCGAATCCACTGGCAGAATTTGGCCAATTTCGGCATACTGCCGCTGATCCTGGTAGAACCGTCCGACTATGAAAGGATCTCACAGGGAGATATCCTCGAGATCGCCGATGTGCGTCGTTCTATCACAAATGGCAGCCGGATCGAGATCATAAACAAAACCGCAGGACAAAACTATGCTGCAAAACACAGCCTGAGCAGCCGACAGGTTGAAATGATTTTAGCGGGCAGCTTGATCAACGTGGTGCGCCGCCGGCAAGCTGCTGGCTGATTAATCTGAGTCCGCACCCAACTTTTTTTCACTGCTGCCCGCGGTCTGCCTGAAGCCAGCGAACCACGCTAACCGCTCTTGACACCGCCACGAACTTATGGTTACAGATGCCCTCGAGGTGCCGCAAAGGCCGAAGGGGGAATCCCGTGGAAATCGGGAACGGTCCCGCCGCTGTAATCGGGGACGAAATCTGCAACAAGCCACTTTCCGGATGACGAGCCGGATGGGAAGGAGCAGAAAGTAGGCTGATCCGAGAGTCAGAAGACCTGCCTCACTCGAATCGCCGTGCCGCTACGAGGAGCTGGCAACGCACGGGCGAAAACCAAAGGGTCAAGAAAGCTGGGTGCAACCCTTCGAGTACGAACTGCTCGAAGGGTTTTTCTTTTGGTTTCCGGCTCAACCGCAGGTCAAGTATACACGGGATCAGCCTCTGCAGCCGGCAGCGGATTCAAATCCCCATGAAAGTCAGGGGTCACCTGGCAGGAGCCACTCTCGCCCCTGTTTCCGTGCGAAGCGGGCCACCCCATCTGCCTTTTTTGGTGCTTTTTCTTCCATGCCGGCTGAAACAAACCATTTACCTGCCGAATAAACGGCTGGAAACACCGCATACAAGGAGGATTGAGATGAAAAGAACTGCCATGGGGTTGGCCGTATTGCTGTCGCTGGTTTTGACGGGAACCGTCCCGGCCTATTCGGGCGGCGGTCACGGGCACAAAAAAGTGAAAAAGGTCGGTATCCTGCTGGTGGCTTTCGGCTCCAGCGAGCAAAGCGCCCAGGTGTCTTTTGAGAACATCGACGAAAAAGTCAAGAAGACGTATCCGGGGATTGCCGTGCGCTGGGCCTACACCTCGACGATTATCCGAAAAAAACTGGCCCGGCAGGGAAAATTTCTCGATTCACCGGAAGTGGCCCTGGCCAAGATGCAGGATGAAGATTTTACCCACGTGGCCGTCCAATCCCTGCACACCATCGGTGGCGCGGAGTACCACGACCTGCGCCGGTCCGTTGGGGCGTTCAAGTCCATGGGGGCATTTCTGCGCATTATTCTCGGCTATCCCCTGCTGGCCACCCAGGAGGATATGGAGCGGGTCGTAGATGCCATTTTTGGCATTATCCCCAAAAAGCGTAAAAAAAGCGAAGCCGTGGTACTGATGGGCCACGGCACGCATCATCCGTCCAACGCGTTTTACGCGGCCCTGATGTTTCAGCTGCAGCTCCAAGATCCCAACATCTTCGTGGGAACCGTGGAAGGCTATCCGGAAATAGACGCCGTCAAGGGCTGGCTGTTGAAAAAGAAAATCAAGAGAGCCTATCTGTTTCCGTTTATGTCCGTAGCCGGTGACCATGCCAAAAACGACATGGCCGGCGATGAACCCGATTCGTGGAAGTCGATTCTGACAAAAGCCGGCATCCGGTGCGAGGTGATTTTGAAGGGGACGGCCGAATTCGACAGCTTCGTGGGCATCTGGGTGGACCATCTCGGTGGGCCCCTTGGCCATTTCGAGTAATACCGGAACCTTGCATTTGAAAGTTGCCGGCGCGCACGACCTTCGGTAAAGAACCTCCCGGCGGCATGCCAGCCGCGGCTGCCGCCATCCCCGCTCACATTTCAATTGAAATTCATTCCGATTAATGATAGCCCCAAGGTCTGGTTCGCGCTCGAATGGCTGCGGATGATCACGGATGACAGGCTTTCATTTTCAGGTATATTCCCGGAATGACGCTCTCCGTTTCGCTAAAAGGCTAACCGTTGCCCTGGACGCAGGAGAGATTCGCAACCATCATTTTTCGGAACATCACGAAGTGACCGGCGAACGTCGAGTCCGCTGGCTCGCTGTGCAGACATGTGCAACAATTATAAATTGAAAAGGGAGTAAAAAAATGGCTGACTTCACCACCGAGTACCTTGGGCTGAAACTGAAAAACCCGATCATCGCCGGCAGCTCCGGCTTGAGCGCTTCCGTGAAAGGGGTAAAAGAACTGGCCGAAAACGGCGCAGGAGCCGTCGTGTTGAAGTCGATTTTTGAAGAAGAGATCATGTTCGAATACGATGATATTTTAAATCAAGCCGACAAGAAAGGGGTGAACCTGGAACAGTTCGATTATTATGACTACCAGCTCAAGAGCGACAAGATAAAAAAATATACCAACCTGATTGCGGAAAGCAAAAAAAGTACTTCCATCCCCGTAATTGCCAGCATCAACTGTGTCTATTCCCACGAGTGGGTCTCGTTTGCCAGGCAGCTGGAAGAGGCCGGTGCGGATGCCCTGGAGCTGAACATGTTTTTTCTGCCCTCTGAGTTCGATCGCACCACCGAGGAAAAGGAAAAGGCCTATTTTCAGATCATCGAGAAAGTTCAGAAGGAAATCGGCATCCCTATCGCCCTGAAGATCAGTTATTATTTCTCCAACCTGGGACCCATGATCCAGAAGCTGTCCAACACCGGCGTTGCCGGACTGGTGCTCTTCAACCGTTTTTACAGCCCGGATTTCGATATCGACAAACTCGAAGTGGTCTCCTCCAATGTCTTCAGCAATCCAGCGGACCTGGCCATTTCCCTTCGCTGGATCGCTATTATGGCAGAACGGGTGAACTGTGACCTGGCTGCTTCCACCGGCGTTCATGACGGTGCCGCTCTGATTAAGCAGATCCTGGCCGGCGCCGATGCGGTGCAGGTGGTCTCCGCTCTATACCAGCAGGGCAAAGGCAGTATCTTTACAATGCTCAAAACCCTCGAGCAGTGGATGGAGCAGAAGGGTTACGAAAGCCTGTCTGATTTCAGGGGCAAGATGAGCCAGGCCAAGAGCAGCGATCCGGCCGGTTACGAGCGGGTGCAGTTTATGCGGTATTTCGGGGGCGCCACGTAGTGACCATTCCTAAATGATTTTTTATCCGTTGGACGGGATTTTGCGCAGATTTTCGGGTGCGGTAGACAAGCCCTGCGACCCACCGCAAACCCCTGTGCGGTCCTGTCCAACGAAATAATCCTCACCTGGGAACCGGTCAGCTGTGCTTGTCATCAAATGCCTGCTCATGGCCATCAACCGGCACTGCCATCCCCCATGGTGGACAGGCGCTGGATAAGTGACGGGTTTCATGCACAACAACGGCGCAGACGGAAGTCCCTTCCGTCTGCGCCGTTGTTGTCGGTCCTTTACGATTGAACTGTTTCAGGTCGTGTATATCGAGCAACTGCTTGCCGACATGGCCGCTTCCATGAGCGCTTCGGAAAAGGTCGGATGCCCATGAACGGTCCGGGCGATGTCTTCGGCTCCGGCCCCCATTTCCACTGCCAGCACGGCTTCTGCGATCATGTCCGCCGCCCGGGCGCCGATGATGTGTATCCCCAGGATTCGATCGGTTTTCTGGTGTGAAATCACCTTGACGAAGCCGTCCGTTTCTCCCATGCATCGCGCCCGTCCGGCTCCAGTGAAAGGATAAGAGCCCGTGCAGTAAGGGATTTTTCGCTCTTTAACCTGCTCCTCGGTGAGCCCGACGGAGGCGACTTCCGGGGCGGTGTAGATCACGGCCGGCACGGCGTCATAGTTCACCTCGCCGGGCAGCCCGGCCATAGATTCCACCGCAGCGATCCCTTCGGCCGAAGCCTTGTGGGCCAACGCAGGGCCGGCGATCAGGTCACCGATCGCATAAACGCCGCCAACACCGGTGTGGTAGGTCTCATCGACAACGACATGCCCGGTTTTGGGATCGGTGCGGATGCCGATTTCTTCCAGGTTCAATCCCTGCGTCAGCGGCCGCCGCCCGACGGCCACCAGCAGCCGATCGAATGTCAGGGTTTCTTTTTTATCGTTTTTTTCAATGGTGACTTTTACTTTCTTGTTGGCTACCTTGGCGCCGGTTACCCGGGTGTTCAGGTGAAATGCCAACCCTTGTTTTTTCAGGATGCGCAACAGGGTGCGCGCCACCTGTCCATCGAGCAGGGTGGCGATCTGGGGCAGCATTTCGATGACGGTAACTTTAGCTCCCAATCGCAACCAGACCGAACCGAGCTCCAGGCCGATGTAGCCCCCGCCCACCACTCCGAAGGCTTTGGGCACCGTGTCGAAGTTCAACGCTCCCGAAGAGCTGACAATATACTCTCCGTCGAATTCCAGGCCCGGGACCGAAACAGGCTCGCTGCCGGTTGCCAGCAGGATCTTGTCGGCCTGAAGCGTCCGGACGCCGTCCGCTGTGGCGACTTCAACGCGGTCTTTGCCCGTCAGGACTGCGCTGCCGTGGACGATTTCGACCTTGTTGCGCTGCAGGAGGCTGCGCACATTGTCGGTCAGCCCTTTCACTACCTCTTCTTTGCGGGCCATCATGGCGGACAGATCCAGGGATACCTTGCCGGTCTTGATGCCGTGCGCGGCAAACTTTTCTTTCGCCAGGTGAAAATATTCACTGGAGTCGAGCAAAGCCTTGCTGGGGATACACCCTTTGCGAAGGCAAACACCGCCCAAGCGGGATGCTTTTTCCACACAGGCCACCTTCATTTTCAGCTGGGTGGCTCTCGCGGCAGCCACATAACCGCCAGGCCCGCCGCCGACAATGACAAGATCGAAGTTTTCGGTTTTGGCCATGACTAGATCTCCATGATCATTCGTTCGGGGTTCTCGATGAATTCCTTGATGCGCCGCAGAAAGGTGACTGCCTCGCGTCCGTCCACGATCCGGTGATCGTAACTCAGAGCCAGGTACATCATGGGGCGAATGGCGATGTCGTCGTCTACCACCACGGGTCTTTTTTCAATGCGATGCATACCGAGGATCGCGCTCTGGGGGGTGTTTAGTATCGGTGTGCTCAACAGGGAACCGAACACCCCACCGTTGGTGATGGTGAAAGTGCCGCCTTCCAGGTCCGCCAGGTCGAGCCGGTTTTCCTTTATTTTGCTCACATAGTCGACGATAGCCTGTTCCATATCCGCCATGGTGAGTTTTTCGCAGTGCCGAATGACCGGCACCACCAGCCCCCTGCCGGTGCCGATGGCCACACCCATATGGTAATAATCGTGATAGACAATTTCCTTGCCGTCGATAAAGGCATTGATCTCCGGAAACTCCTTCAGCGCCTCAACGCTGGCCTTGATGAAAAAGGACATAAAGCCGAGCGCCACGCCGTGCTTTTTCTGAAAAGATTCCTTGTATTGGCTTCGCATGGCCATCACCCGGTGCATATCCACATCGTTGAAAGTGGTGAGCATAGCCGTGTTTTGTTTGGCCTCCAGCAGACGGGCGGCAATGCGCTGGCGGATGGGTGTCATCGGTTTGCGGGAAGTCGACTCTGCGGCCGCCGGCGAAAGCCGCTGGGCTGCAGGTGCCGGTGGGGCGGCCTTAGCCTCAGGCGCTGACGCAGCTCCGGCGGTGGCCTCCAGAAACAGCAGTACATCGCCCTTGGTGATGCGACCTGCCGGACCGGTTCCCTGGATTCGGGAAACATCCAGCCCTTTTTCGGCAACCAGGCGGCGAACGGATGGCGGGAGAACGACATCTGCCGGCGGTAGTGCCGGTTCGGCAGCCGGCTCCGCAGGTGGCGGTGCAATAGGGGGTGCCGGTTCCTTTTCCGTCGCCTCGGGTGGGGTTGCGGCCGCCGGGGTCGGCGCTGGTTCCGCTTTTGCCGGCGCCTCTTCTTCGCCGCCTGTCGCTGTTACATCTTCTGTCGCAGCCGCTTCCGTATCGATAGTTCCCACCACCGCGCCGATGGCCACCGTCTCTCCTTCGGTAACGGTGATGGCCAGCTGTCCGTCGGCTTCGGACTCGACTTCCAGGGTCACCTTGTCGGTTTCGATCACAAACAGCGCTTCGCCTTTGCTGACAATGTCGCCATCCTTTTTAAACCATTGGGCTAAAATCGCTTCGGTGACCGATTCACCCACGCTGGGCACTTTTATCTCAACTAACATTTCTTCTCCTTATAATCATCGGAAATGGAATTTGCCCCCGGTTCCTTCAACTGATCTCATCGCCGGTAGTTGCTGGAAGTTTTCCGATCCCCCGGTCGATGATCGCTTCCTGCCGTTGCCTGTAGATCAGCGGAAAACCGGATGCCGGACTGGCGGACTCGTCGCGGCCGACATACGCGAGCGGTTTGCCGATAATCTTCTCCAGCCGGTTACGGACAAAATGCCAGCCGCCCATGTTTTCAGGCTCTTCCTGAACCCACAGCCACTTCTTCGCGTCCCTGTAGTGCGACAGAACTTCGGTCAATTGTTTCTCCGGAAACGGGTAGAACTGCTCGATACGGATGATGGTCGATGTGCTGTCTTTCAGCTCCTGCTGGCGCTGCCACAGGGCATAATAGAGTTTGCCGCTGCACAACACCACCCGCTGTGTTTTACTGTTTCGGTGATCCTGATCGATGATTTCTCGAAAACTGCCTTTCGAAAGTTCTTCCAGGGTCGAGATCGCGGCCGGATGGCGCAGCAGACTTTTGGGGGTCATCGCCACCAGCGGTTTGCGGTAGGTCGCTTTCACCTGCCGGCGCAACAGGTGGAAATACTGCGACGGTGTGGTGGGGTAGCAGACCTGCATGTTGTCTCCGGCACAGAGCTGCAGGAATCTTTCCAGGCGGGCACTGGAATGTTCGGGTCCCAGTCCTTCCAACCCGTGCGGCAGCAGCAGGACGAGTCCGCTCAGTCGCTGCCACTTGGTCTCACCGCTGGCAATGAACAGATCGATTACCGATTGGGCGTTGTTGACAAAGTCACCGAACTGCGCTTCCCAGGCGGTGAGACTCTCGGGACGGGCAGTCGAGTATCCATACTCGAATCCGAGAACGCCAACTTCAGCCAGCAGGCTGTTGTAAACCGTATAGGCCGCCTGGGAGTCGCTCAGGTGGTTCAACGGTACGTGCTTTTCGCCGGTTGCGGTGTCAGTCAGCACGCTGTGGCGTTGGCTGAAAGTGCCCCGTTCGCAGTCCTGGCCGCTCAAGCGCACCGGGCTGCCCTCCGTGAGCAGGGAAGCAAAGGCCAGGGCCTCGGCATTGGCCCAATCGATTCCGGCAGCGTTCTCGACACATTCCATTCGTTTTTTCAGCAGCCGCTGAAGCTTGGAAAAAAGGGAAAAGCCGGACGGTACGACGTTCAGTTGCCGTGCCAGTTCTACGAGCCGCTCCTGGGCCACACCGGTTTCAACCCTTTGATGCGAGTAGGTGGCGGAGTAAGCCGCCAGGTTGTCGTAAAACCGGGAGTCCGGAAATGGGCAGCTGCTGCCGTGGACCTCCTCGTAAGCCGTTTCAAGCGCCCCTCTCACCCGCTTCTCGATTTTTTCCAGCTGACTTTTATCGATCACTCCCTCTTCAACGAGGGAATCTCCGTAAAGCTGGTGCAGGGACCGGCGCTGCCGAATCTGTTCGTACATGCGGGGCTGGGTGAAATACGGCTCGTCGCCTTCATTGTGGCCGTAACGCCGGTAGCAGACCAGATCCACCACCACGTCTTTGTGAAAGGCCATGCGGTAATCGGTTGCCAGCCGGATGACCTGCACCACCGCTTCGGGGTTTTCCCCGTGCACGTGAAAGATCGGCACCATCAGCATCTTGGCCACGTCGGTTGAATAGCGTGTCGAACGGGCATCCTCCGGCAAGGTGGTGTAACCGATCTGGTTGTTGATAACCAGGTGAATGGTCCCTCCGGTCTGATATCCGGCCAGCTGTGACATGTTCAATGTTTCGGTGACCACACCCTGACCCGCAAACGCAGCATCACCGTGAATCAGCAGGGGAATCACCCGGTTGCGCTGTTGGTCGCCGAGTATGTCCTGGCGGGCACGGGCAAAGCCTTCCACAACCGGATTGACGGCCTCCAGATGACTGGGGTTGTTCATTAAAAATATCCGCAGCTGCTTGCCGCCGAGGGTTTCGATATCCCCCAGATACCCGTTGTGGTATTTCACGTCACCGGCGCCCACCAGTTCCTCGGGGCTGTAACAGCTTTCGAATTCACCGAATATATCTTCATACGATTTACCCAGGATATGCGTCTGAACATTCAGGCGTCCCCGGTGAGCCATTCCCAGGATGATTTCTTCGACACCTTGCTGAGCGGCTCTTTCCACCAGGGTGTCCATCAAAGGGATGACGGCATCACCGCCTTCGAGGGAAAAACGGGTGACGCCCACGTATTTTTTGTTGAGAAACTGCTCAAAGACGGCGCTTTGGTAGAGCTTATTCAGCACGCGGGTTTTTTCCGATGCGGAGAGCTGCGGGCGGTTGTTCGTCGGTTCCATGCGTTCCTGCAGCCAGCGACGCTCGTCCGGGTCCTGCAGGTGCATGTATTCCACTCCGATGGACCGGCAGTAGGTCTGCCGGAGGTTTCCAATGATTTCCTTCAGAGGTGCCCGGTCGGTAAGGGCAAAACGGCGTGTGAAGAACTCCCGGTCGAGATCCTCCAGCGTCAGCCCGAAGGACTCCAGGCTCAGCAGGGGATGATCGGTGGGGCAGGCGGTCAGCGGGTCCATGCACGCCAGCAGGTGGCCGAGATCCCGATAGCGGTATTTGAGCGCTTCGACCCGGGATTGTTTGATCACCTGTTCAAGATCCGACCCGGCGGCGGCGGCAGGTGCCCGACCGTCGGCGATTTCAAATCCTTTGAAAAATGCCTGCCAGTCACGGGAAACCGAGTCGGGGTCTTTTTTCCAGCGTGCAAACTGAGCGTCTATGAAATCGGTGTTGTATGTCTCCAGTGCATCCATCCCAACCTCGAAATGATGGTTTTCAGGTTTTGCTTTGCTCTTTGAACCAGCTGATCGCCAGGCGGCTGACCTCACTGCGGTGTCGCTCGATGCTGAACATGTGATCCGCACCGGCTATGATTTCCAGCTGCACGCGACCACCGCTCATCTCGCGTGCCCGGAGCGCTTCTGCAACCGGTATAATTTCGTCCTGATCGCCATGGATCATCATCAGCGGTTTGTCAAACGTTGACAGCAGGCCCGGCAGGTCGAAGCCGCTTGCGTCTGCAAAGAACGCTTCGGTGATTGTCAGAAACCGGCCCCGGCTGGTGAAACTCACTTTGCCGTCTTTTTCCAGGATTTGACGCTGGGTGGGGCTGAGGAAATGGGAGGCCCGCATGCTCGATAACCGGCTGCCGAGGGCACACACGGCGCGGGTGGTTTCACTTTGCGAAGCCGATAGAAAGGAGATTAGGCCCCCCAGGCTGTGGCCGGCCATTGCAATCCAATCGGCACCTCTGGCTGCCACCAGGCCGGCGGCGGTCTGCATCTCCGCGACTTGCTTGCTGTAATTGGATCGAGAAAAATCTCCGTTGCTCTGCCCGTTGCCGGAAAAATCAAACCGCAATGCAATGAATCCGTCAGCTGCCAGGTCCTGGGCCAGACGTCGCAGGACGGCGGTGTGGCGGGTGCACGTGAAACAGTGTCCGAGAACGACACCGCGTGTCGCGCTGCGCTGCGGCAGATGAAGTGTTCCCGCCAGGGTCTCTCCAAGGTGATTTTTGAATTGAACCTGTTCTTCCACGAAAAGTCCGGAATTATTTTGGTCGGTGCGGCCCGCCTTGCGGCACGGATAGCGGTATTCGTGAAGCTGTTCTGCAATTATCTTTTTTCTGCCCGGATCATAGGTAAAAGCCGAATCAGTGTCAATTGCAAAGTCAGCTGAGAAAAATTGTATCTCCCTGTCGGACGTCGATCCACCGGCTCAGCAGGTTTTCTCTTTCCAGCTCCCGGCGAAGATCCATTGGAGGAAAGTGCACCGGTTCATCACCCAGCTGAAACGAGCCCCAGTGAGCGATCATCAGTTTTTTGGCATTGAGCTGTTGAAAGGCTGCGACGGTTTCCCGGGGATTCATGTGGCTGGGAGCCATGAACCAGCGCGGTTCGTATGCACCCAGGTTCATTATCGCCAGGTCGATGTCGAACTGTCTGCCGATCTCCCGGAAGCCGTCAAAGTAGGCGGTATCGCCGGAGATGTAGATGGTTTTGCCGGCAGCGGTTTTGAAGATGTAGGATCCCCACAGCGAACGGTTCGGACCCTCAACGGGGTTGCGCATGGTCCAATGGTTGCAGGGCAGCAGGGTGATCTTCCGCTCGCCATCCCGGTAGGTATCATACCAGTCCAGCTGATTTCGGTTGGTCATCCCCATGCTCTTGAACAGACGGTTGTAGCCCAGCGGGCTGATCACGTGGGTGTCTTTGCTGAAGGTCGCCAGGGATCGCTTGTCGATGTGATCATAATGCCCATGCGTGATCAGGATGTGGTCCGCCTTCGGCATTTCCGACAGGTCGAAATCCAAGGGCGCGTGATCTTTGATGAACCAGAAGATCTCTTGGAATACCGGATCCAGGTAAAAGTTTCGATCGACGTCTTTGATCATCACCGCTGCATGCTTGATGAAGGTGACCGACAGGCCGTTGTGATTGGTGACTTTATTCCAGTCGATCTTAACGTTTACGACCGGCTGCTCCTTCAACTGCTCGCTAAACCGGTTTTCACTAAGCAGCTTCCAGTAGAGGACTCTGCCCAGATTCCGCCGCCGGCGCTGCTCCCCTAAGGGGTTCAGAAAACGGCCATTGGATCCGTGATGCAACTTTTCTGCGGCCATCTCCTTGAGTGTCAA
>JAHEIV010000033.1 GCA_024639205.1 Deltaproteobacteria bacterium
CCCGGTTGGAAGCGGTGGCTGCGGAACAGATTGAGCATGAACGCCGCCGCGGTGAGAATCGATCGAACCTTTCCGGCTCAGTGGGCTGCCCAGGAAGGGGCGGGTTTTGGTTTCGGGCGCCGGCCGTAAAAGACATCGTCCAGGAGCTGGAATATCCTTCGGGCGTGCCGATTGCGGGAAACCATGAACTTGATAATCCGGTGCGGGAAGGTATCGGCGTGGCTCCAGGGGCAAACCCGCATGCACACGTCACAGTCGGTGCCGACCTTGCCCCAGAAGTCAAAGCAGGTCTCGGCATCGAGCTTCCATCGCAGGGTGCCGTTGACAACCGTCTGATCCGGCTCAACGGGTATCGATTTCGAAGGGCAGCAGTCCGCGCATTTGCGGCAATAGCGGCAAAAATCCTCTACCCCGATGTCGACCGGTTTGTCTGCAATCAGCTCCAGATTGGTGGTAACCGCACTAAGCCGGATCCGGGGGCCATAGGGTTTGGTCATCAAGTAGCCCAGTCGTCCCATTTCTCCCAGCCCGGCATCCACCGCCAGCGGTACCATCAACGCTTCGTAGTGCCGCACGTGGTTTGCCGTCGCGCTGTAGCCCAGGTTGGCGATAAAAGAGGCAACCTGGGTGGCGATAAAGGCTCCTTTCGCATAATCGCGCATGCTCTCGATGACCGTCGGGGTGTGCGGGCCGGTGCCGACCATCTCCAGCGACATCTCCTGGGCAAAAACGATCGCAAAATCATGGGAGACGTCAATCGGCTTGCCCCAGTCCTGCCAGTTTTCATGGAATATTTCACCGCGGTGAGAATAGATCCATAGCGGATCGATCCGGGCAATCCCCACCAGATCGGCTCCCAGCTTTCGTGAGTACCCCTTGATGCGCGTGGTGGCCTCCTCGGGGCTAAGCTGGCTCTTTTTCCCCTGGAAAAGGGGATGCGGCCGGGGTTTGACCTTGTCGGGTTCGGAAAGGATAATCGGGATGCTCAGCGAAGCAAAGGTGGCGGCAACGTTGGGAACCTCATGCGGGCGGTCGACGATGCCGGGTTGCCCTAACGGTCCGCCTTTGGCCCTTCGCTTCTCATCGCCCGCCTCCAGGTCCGGATGATTCTGGTAAAAGGCACGATATTGCTCGGAGCCGGGCGGCAGGGAGCGGTTTCTGGCAAACACCTGCCGCCGCTCGTCCGCTCTTTCGACATGGTCTTCGATATATCCACGGGTTCCGCGAATGGCCCGCGGATTGACACCGGTTTTCCGGCAAAATAAAAAAACGACCCCGCAGGCCAGAACAAGCCCGGCGGCCAGCAGGATCACCCCGGCAGCGGTGTCAAAAAAGCCGATCTGCTTTACGTACAGCAACAAAGCGATCGGCACCAGCATCCCGGTTAGCTGAAATGCAGCAAACAGGGTCGCGCGTTTTTCCTTTTCCAGGATGCAGGAGATGAAAAACGCCAGCCCGATCAACGCCTGACCCGCCAGAACCAACACAGCCAGAACATAAAGAAAATTTATCATGGTTTACCAATCCGCATTTCTGGTTACCACAATGGCATCGTTGCGTCATCAAGGATTTTTTGCGTACTACATTGAGTTACATCCGAGTTGCCATTCGCACCGCCAATACCCAAAATTGTGACCTCATTTTGACAATTTTTGTCACAATTTGGACGATAACAAGCCGGCGCGTTTCGCAAGAGATGCCTAATCGCCTGTAATTTTATAACATACAAAAAACAGTAAAAACTGGCACGCGGATTGCTTCAAATAGAAGTAATACACGCCGAACGACTCCCAGCCTCAACACATTCGGGAGTAACTTCGTAAGGCTGATGATTGCGGATGCGAAGTTGATAATTTGAAAAAGAAGGCTTGTGGAAACGTTCGGAATTTGTTTCTCGGGTGCCAGTGCATCTCATCTGCAAAACTTCACTGCGGGAAACCTCAATAGAAAAGGCAAGTCTGAACAGACTTGCCTTTCTCTATTTTACGAAACCTCTTTAACCCGTGAATCGATCGATCGTATTCCCGTAACAAATAAAGGCGCTTTGTCTAGTTCGTCAGGCCAAACAGTTGCAGTCGTCCCCCCCGTTTGCCAAAAGCAGCGTCAAGTATCGCGCTGTATTTCTCCAGCAAGTCCGGGCTTGACAGTATTTCCACATGGCCTTTATCGAATCCCCACTTTTCGATCGCATCTTTCTGGGCCCGGACATCGAGCTGGCTTCGCAGGGTGACCGCCCCGTCGTTGTTGTCCATAAACATGCTGCAGTCGCCTTTGAAGCTGAATAGCAGGTAATAGTCGAGCTTTGGGCGGAGCGATTGGCTGAAGATGGACTCGATATAAGGGCTTTCGGGCACCACGTCATGCCAGCTGGGGATTGCCACCGGTGCGCTTTCCACCCCTTTTTGGGCGGTCTCCAGCCCGCCGAAGGGCGAGGAGATGCTGACGAACAGCTTGATATAGTCGTTGCCGTCGTCATAAACGTTTCGCAGAATAAATCCCCGGGCAACCAGCCCGCCCATACTGTGGGCGGTCACATACAGCTGCTCGAAAGGATACTTTATGTGCAGCTCTTTAATCGACTCGTTGAGGAAGCGGCTGACCTTCTCCAGCGGTATGCCGGAAGGGTAGTAAAAAAACCAGGGCTGGTAACGGCTGCGGTCGATGTGTTCGGCGATCGCCTTAAAATTTCGAGGGGAGCCGGCCGCGCCGTGCACGAACATAATCGGTGTTTTGGCCGGATCATAGGGTTCCAGAAACCAGACGCCCACGCCCACCTGTTTTAAAAAAGTGACCGGTTGCCAGAATCCCATACTGGCATATTCGTTCGAAAAAAGGTCATCATCCAGCGAGGCGATTCTGCCGAACGCAATCGACACTTTGTCCTCTGCAATGGGCAGCGTGGAGATGTCGGTCGGAAAATCTGCCGGAAACCCCAGTGTGCTTGCCACCGTTATGTCCAGATCATCCTCGGGTTTGAGGGTGGAAACGCGGACCAGATCCGGTTGGCCGAATAAGCCGAAAGTTTCGCCTTCATCGTAGGCAAAGTTCGCGTTGGCGTCTTCGAAAGCAGCAATGAAAAAATCTCCGAGCGGCACCAGAAAATAGTAAAACCGGTCGGTGGGATCGACGATCTGGACATTTCGGATCTGCTTTTTTCCTTCGGTTTCGGAATAAAGGATCACGGTGAGCGGTTTTTGCAGCGGAGAGCGGGTTTTGATTTCCCCGCCGATAGCGACGTTGCTCTGCATGAACTGGATATCTTCTTTGAGCTTGAAAAATGCGCAGCCGGTCAACTGCAGCATCATCAGTAAAAGAGCCATCGCCTGCATGGTGCGTTGGATCATATTTATCTCCTCAGGTTTTCCTGGTTGTACAAATACCGTATTCACACCGGAAAAATTAAATACAGATTTTGCCGCCTTCGGTCGACCGTCTCCCACGTCGTGGTTGTTCAACCGGTCGCTTCCCGGTCTTGCCCATCACCCAATTTTTTGCGCAGCAGGTCGATGTGCAGCCGCAGGTCGTAAAGCTCTTCCCGAAAAGACAGCGGCACGGATATGGTGGCCACGTTTCTCTCCAGATCGTCGAGCTTGGCTATGGTTTTCTCCAGATCCTGATGCGTATGTCCCTGCGTGATGTCGGCATCGACGGCTTCCAGCGTCCTGTACCAGCGGTATATCCTCGAGCGCATCCGCCACCGGTACAATGGCGGCATCAGTTTAAACAACGGCAACAGCACGATGATCAGCGGCACCAGCATGACGATCATCCGGGAAATAAAATTGGCCACCCAGAAGGGAAGATAGCGCTGCAAAAACGTGGGGCCGGACTTGTAGTACCGCATGGCTTCTTCGCTGAGCTGGAATTCGACGTAACGGGGCGTTGGGAACTGCCCTTCCTTTTCAAATCCACCGCCTTTAAAGTGAATTTTTTCGGCCGCCTGCAGCAGCAAATGGATCAGGGCCGGATGCAGATCCGCACGGGCCACCAACTGAGCCGTCGGAGCAACCAGCATCAAGTCCCGAGGAGGAATGTTGTCTTTCAAATCGATCACCCCTTGCGGCAGTTTCAGCACATGCAAAAACGGGTAGCGGATGGCATATGCTTCGGCGCGATCGATTCCATACAGTCTTACCGATTTAGAGTTGAACAGCTGCAGGATGTGTTTAGAGCGGTGACTGTCAACAAAAAAGGCCACGTCGATCTCGCCGCCCAGCAGCAGATCGGCGGCCTTTTGACTGTCGTAGGAAAGGATCCGGGTGTTGGCTTCATCGATGCCGGCTAGGCCGAGCATTTGCAGGGTCAACACTTTCGAGCCGCTTCCTTCCGGACCGACGGCTACTCGCAAGCGCTGCAAGTCGGAGACTTTCTCAATCGAGACGCCGGCTCGATAAAATATCCACATCGGTTCGAAAAACAGGCTGCCCAGCGCCACCAGGTTGTCCTGTTCAGCGAGCGCCGACAGGCCTCCCTGGACAAAGGCGACATCAACCCCGTCGTCTTTGGATTGCAGCAGTCGCAGGTTTTCCACCGATCCGGAAGTGTTCTTCACTACCAGGGTAACACCATTTTTGGCCAATATCTCCCGATAAGACTTGCCCGAAGCAAAGTATGCCCCTGTCGGCGAGCTGGTGGCCATGGTGAGGGTACGCGGCGGTGCCGGCCCCACATACTGCCAGGCGATCACAAACCCGATGATCGCTACCAGGATCGCCGGGCCGAAGATTTTCAGCTTTTCGCCGCTATCACCGTCTTTCATATGACGTAATTGGATCATTTTGAAAACTCCATGGCGCCGGAATCGGCCTGCAGGTCGATGAACAGCGCACCTTGCCGCATGAAATAGATCGCTGCGGCATTGAGATGTCTTAAAAAGGCCTGATCGAGGGAATCCGGCGGGCACATGGCCCGGGTGCTGTGCGTGGTCTCGATCGTCAGTGAGGTATTGTTGATCGTATAATTGCCACCGACGCGGTTGCAGTCGGCCCGAATGTAAAGCTTGCCGTCGGGTTGAAAGGCAATCGTATATCGGGTGGGATCATCGGGTACGGCTGTTTGACCGTTGCCAAGGCGGGTTTGCTGCCATTTCCAGACGACGCCGGTAATGCCCCCTTCGGCGGACGCAACCGGGCTGCAGTCATTTTCCTGTTGGGCGCGCACGAGGTCGACGGCTTCGATGACGATCTGCCCATCGTAGTCCGCGGCAAACCCGGCGGTGGCTTTATCTGCGAGATAGCCCTTCACTTCCACATACACCGGCTCGTATGGCTTGGAGGTAAGCTTTTGGTGCGCCTCCCGCAGCTGCTTCGATATGTCGGCTTCGGCTTTGACCCAAAAAACGGTATCCGACCCGCAGGGCTGGAAGGTGCGCACCTCGTGGCCGAAAACGTAAAACCCGCGATGGACTTCGGCCTGGGTTGCACCGGCCATCGGAGCCCAAAAGAATAATCCGCAAAGAAAAATCAGGGCGGATAAAACAAAGCGTCTGTTAGCAATCATTTGCGGCACCCTTCTACAGCTGAGACTCGATGGGAAACATACTAAAAAAGCCAATCCCAAACCGCCGCCAGAAACCGGTATACGGATCTACTGTAAACGTTTTCTGCTCCCCGTCGACCACGCCGTGCCAGCGGATTCCTTCCGATCCGTTTTCATTTTTCACCAGCTCCAGCCGAAAGGCGATCTTTTTGATGTTTTCATCGAACCACTTCGCCATCTCCTCGGCGATTTCCGTCTGGCTGAAGACCACACCGATTTCGGTGTTGTGAACAATGGCCCGCGGATCGAGATTCAGAGAGCCGATAAATACCTGCCGGCGGTCAAATACAAAAGCCTTGGCGTGCAGGCTGGCCTTGGAGGAACCCCCAATGCCTTTTTTTTCTTTGCGCTGCTTCCGGCTGAGCTTTTTGTTCATTTCATACAGCTCGACACCGGCGCGCAGCAGGGCTTTGCGATACTTGGAATAGCCGGCGTGGACGATGCCCACATCGTTGGAGGAAAGCGAATTGGTTATAATCCGGACCCGCACGCCGCGCTGGCTAAGCTCGCTCAAAAAAGCCGTGCCCTCTTTGCCCGGAACGAAATAGGGCGAGAAGATGATCAACTCCTCCTGTACACCTTTAAAGAAGGGCGCAATTTGAGGAGATAGGTGATATTGGGTCTGATCGAAACCGTGCAGGAGTTTTTCCGGCTGATCATAGACGATCCGGGCGTCTCCCCAGCGGTACCGCATCTTTTTTCCCCGAATCTGATCTGCCAGGTCGGAATTCCGCAGGGCCTGCAGGTAGGCAGAATCGGCCTGGGCGGCAACGAAATCATCGAGCTTTTGCCGCTTCTGCTCGATTTCTTCGGCAGTGGGAGGCTCGCCCTTGAGCACCGTTGCGGGATAGGCCAGATCACTGTTCCAGTACAGGTCAAAGGATGCCGAAACCTCCTTCACCTCCGGCCCGATGACCATCACGTCCAGGTCCATAAACTCCAGGTCCGGGTCGGCTGCAAAATATTCGTTGCCGATGTTTCGTCCCCCTAATATCGATACCTGGTTGTCCACCGTAAACGACTTGTTGTGCATGCGCCGGGTAACAGATCCCATGCGGGTGACAAACTGAGAGGTCCGACCCGCTTTGCGGCTGAACGGGTTGAAAAGCCGCACCTCCATATTGGGGTGGCTGTCGGCCACCGCGGCACCCAGATCCCGGCCGCCCATATCCATATCGTCTACCAGCAAGCGCACCCGCACCCCGCGGTCGGCCGCTTTGAGCAGCTGGTCCAAAAGCAGTGCCCCCACCAGGTCGTTATGAAACAGGTAGTACTGCACGTCGATGCTGCGTTCGGCATAGTGGGCCAGCACCGCCCGGGCCACAAAGGCGTCCAGGCCGTTTCCAAGCACCAGAAAACCCGACTTACCGGGATGGGGTTTTGCTTTTTCCTTGACGCTAATGCCGAAAGCCGTACTGTCCGTATCCGTAAGGGAATAGGACTGCGGTTTGTCGAAATCTGTCGGCAGCGTGGCACAGTTGACCAGCACTCCAACCGAAGCAATCCATATCACCATAGCCAATATCTTGTTTTTCATCATCGCTCCCTATTTTTGTATAGGGTTACGGCAACTTCTTCACGGTCGAGTTGGAAATCCGGTCGATATCAAACCCGATACCATTTCATTAAACATCCGTGCAAAAAAGATCCGAAAGGGTGCGGCCAATATGGATACATCCCTATCAATCTTCCACATCGCGGGCAAGCCCTGGAGACAATTTTATCATCCATTGTTATCGGGATTTCACCCGCCGGCAGGGTTTTCCCCTGCCGCTGTGCAGCTTCTAGAGTGTTTGGTGTAAGGCAGGAATCGTGCACGTCGCACTTAATAAAAATAATTTGACTGATTTTTATGCGGCCCGTTTGATTCGATCGGTGGCAAACATCCGATGCATCATGTAGCGGTAGAGGACCATGGCAAACACGGCGCCGGTCAATAGGATCAAAATCAGCAGCACACCCAGCATAAATCCCTGCAACACCCACCGGGTGCCTTTCTCCTCCGCCTTCTCAAAAGCGGATACGATGAGCGGCAAGGTCTTGTCCAGGCCCATCTGATCAACGATTTTCACCAGATCGTGGATCTGTGAAACTGTGACAGAAGCTTCCTGCAGCGTGGCGCGGTAATCCTGGATATCGAAAGGCTTCGACGGGGTGCCGGTGTCCGCTTGCGCCTGTCCCAGGTTGAGGCGTTCGAGTATTGCCTGCGTTGAAATCAGCACCTCGTTTCCCGAGTTGAGCGTGAGTTTCAGATCCGTCAGCAGGCCGCGCATCCGTTTTTCTTCGGCGACAAACTCTTCAATCGTTCGCCGGCGCTCTTTGGCCACCTGCTCGGCGATCTGAATGATGGTGCGCTCGCGTTCTTTGGAGAGCTCACCCACCACCTGTTTGACGGTGCGTTCTCGCTCTAAAGAGATCTGATCTACCAGCTGATCGATGGTGGCCTGCCGTTCTTTGGTAATATCTTCGGGCAGTTTCTCGGCCACGGTCGCCAGACGGCTGGACACTTCGGAAATCCGACTCAGGTCGGACAGGACACTGCTTACCTCGGGGTTTTGTGCCAGCGAGGCGACTCAGACATTGGCAAACGCACCGGTCATCAACGGCATGCGGGTGCCCAAATACATGGCGCGTTCGGCCAGCAGGCGCGCTTCTTCCACCTGTGCGGTGGCCTTGGCCACGGATTGGAACAAGCCGCCGGAGGACTTGGCGCGCGACGGGTCGGAGATGCCCCTGGCTTTTGTGAATTCACCGAAGCGAACGCTGCTGAAAAAAACAAGATCCGGGTTCTCGCGTCTCCAATCCTTGATCAAGCCCATCAGCCTGTTTTGCTGTTCTTTTGTGAGGATCCTACCGGCAATTTCCCAGATATCCGCCTCGACATTGCGAAAGCCCTCCACGATAGGAGTTACTTCGTCTCCCTGTTGCTTTGCAAAGTGCTGTTCAAACACCATGCGACCGAGGGTGACCATCACCACCATGTCCAGAAAGGCCGCCGCCGGTTTGGGCCCGGCGGCGATCGTGAAGGCGTCCGCAGCCGAGTAGGAAAACAAGCCGCGCACGATTCGCAAATTCTCAGGTGATGGCGATCGCTCAAAATACTGGATGGCTGCCGAATTCATCGTCGACCAATACCGGTCGGCAAAGGCCATCAACTGGCCCTGCAGCTCCGCTTCGTTGATGACAATGGCAGCATCCTTTTTACCGTCCTTCCCTTTTTCCTGCGCAGCGGCCATGTCTCCGGCAAAAAGCGAAAGCAGTATAACGAGATGCAGAACGAGCGGAAGACGGTAAATCGGTCTGCTTCTAAAGATCAAAATCACCCCTTTCTCACCAAGAGTGTCGAGATAGCAGGTTTCGATAAGTACAAGTTCAGACTGATCATGCTGCGCTATTTTCGCAAGAAACTGTCAATTTTTAAAAGAACTGCGAGATCGGACAGGACAAGAACGGGGCAAAAAAGAATGGTGAGGGCATATGTAGTTTCGTTTCCAGATGTTTCGATTCAACCATCTTTGTTTTTGTGTACCGGACAGCTTGTCGATAAGGAGAATATTAGAGAGGTTTTCCAACACCAAGGTCATTGACATATTTATGTATCAATGTTATGTATTGATGCATGAGAACCACCATTCGGATCAAAGACGAGCTGTTGAAAAGGGCAAAAAAACGTGCGGCAGATGAGGGGCGCACCCTGACATCTCTGGTCGAAGACGGCCTGAAGGTCATCCTTGCCAAACCGAAGGCAAACCGGCGCAAGCGCGTAACATTGCCGATATCCAAATCCACCGGCGGTGTTCTTCCGGGGGTGGACCTGAACCGCACAAGTGATTTGGAGGAAGTCATGAACGCACCATGATTCTTCCCGATGTCAACATACTCGTGCACGCCTTTCGATCGGATTCTTCCGATCATCGAACCTGCCGGATTTGGCTCGATGGCGTCGTCAACGGCGATGCACGTTACGGTATGTCGCCGCCGGTTTTAAGCGGCCTGATCCGCATCACTACCCACCCGAAAGTGTTTGCGAAGCCGAGCAGCCTCGATGAATCGATTCATTTTTGTGACCTCCTGCTTGATCAGCCCCACTGCATGGTCATCGAACCGGGCCAGCGGCACTGGGAGATCTTCAAAAACCTATGCACCGAAGCGGACGCTCGCGGCAACCTGGTGCCGGATGCGTGGTTTGCAGCGCTGGCCATCGAATCCGGCTGCGATTGGATCACTCTCGACCGCGATTATGCAAGGTTTCCGGGGCTTCAATGGCGCCTGCCGTCCTGACGTCACCGGTTGATTGAATATCAGAACGAATCGACAGCATATATTATTGACTCTATTCCAGGTGAAAAGTCATGTTGACGGGCGGGAGAGATTATTCAGCGCTTTGACGGTTTCGAATATCGGTGAGCTCCCGGAGCCGATCGCCGAGAAGATTGAAGGACAACACGGTGATAAACATCGCCGTAGCCGGTAGCAGGGCCACGTGAGGTGCTTCATCGAGCACTTCCTTGCCGGCGGCGATCATGCCTCCCCAGCTGGGCGTGGGCGCCGGCACCCCCAGCCCCAGAAAACTCAATGCGCCTTCGGCGACGATCATTGCCCCCACCAGCAGCAATGCGTAGGCGGCCAGTGGCCACATCACGTTTGGCAGGATATGGCAGCAGATGATCCGCGGGTTGCCGGCACCAATGGCTCGGGCGGCCAGGACAAAGTCGCGCTTGGCCCAGCTCAAGGTATTGGCACGCGCCACGCGGCAAAAGGCGGGCACGATGAGGATTGCCAGCGCCGGTATCAGATTCTGCAGGCCCGGGCCCAGGTAAAACTCGATTGCCAGCAGCAGCACCAGGCCGGGAAAGGCCAGAATCCAAAAAGTATGATTTTTTAGGGCTTAAATCTCTGAGCCACTTCATCTACGAATTTTTCTATTTCGCTTTGCATTGCACTGTTACCCGTGAAGCTGGTATTGTTGTAAAAGAAGAACTGATTTGATTTAGATTATTATTATAGTAAATTATCAATACGTTGTACATATTGCCAGTATTTTTTCATCAGCAGCCTCTGCCCTTTGGATTGACAATGTTTAGCTCGCATACCCTGGCCAGTGCCTGCTTGACATCGGCAGCCGTATGGCTTAAAAAAACGGGTCGATTTTCATCGCTTACACCAGCCACCGGCTGTGATGAATAGCATTGTGACGAATATGATTAAAAACCTGGTGGTACTGATAACCGTGATGACCCTGCCGGTCATGGCCGGCGCTGCAGGCCCGCTCTCATCGGCGAACAACCCACCGGTGTCGGAAAAAAAGCTCGTGAATATCTATTTTTCCGACAAAAGCCTGGGGTATCTGTCGGCCGAAGATCGGGTGGTTTCCGCATCCGGTGATCCGGTCGAGCTGGGCAAGCAGATCATAACGGAACTGCTGCAGGGCCCCCGGAGTGATCTGATGCGAACAATCCCCAGCGGCACCCGGCTCAATGCCTTTTTTGTCACCGCAGGCGGCACCGGTTATGTCGATCTGTCCGAAGCGTTAACCGAACAGCACCCCGGCGGGTGCAAATCAGAAATTTTGACGATTTACTCCATCGTCAATTCGCTGGTATTAAATGTTGATGAAGTAAAGACAGTCAAGATCCTGATCGCCGGAAAAGAGGCCTGGACGCTGGCCGGCCACATCGATATCCGCTTTCCGTTCAACGCCGAGATGCTGCTGATCCGATGACCCAAAAAACGAAAATAAGCGACATTCGCAACATCGGCATCATTGCCCACATCGATGCCGGCAAGACCACCGTCACCGAGCGCATTCTTTACTACACCGGACGCTCCTACAAAATCGGTGAAGTCCACGACGGCGAGGCCGTCATGGACTGGATGCCCGATGAGCAGGAGCGCGGGATCACCATCACCTCGGCGGTGACCACCTGTGAGTGGAAGGACAATCAGATCCAGATCATCGACACCCCCGGACACGTCGACTTTACCATCGAAGTCGAGCGCTCGCTGCGGGTGCTCGACGGTGCCATCGGCGTATTCTGCGCGGTCGGCGGCGTCGAGCCGCAATCGGAAACCGTGTGGCGGCAGGCCGACAAGTATCGGGTGCCGAAGATGGCATTCGTCAACAAACTCGACCGCATCGGAGCCGATTTCGAGGGTGCCGTGGAAATGATGCGGACCAAGCTCCACGCCCGACCGCTCGTGCTCCAGCTGCCTGTCGGTGCCGAGGATCAGTTTGAAGGTGTCATCGACCTGATCGACATGAAAATGATCGTCTGGGACGACGATACGCTCGGGGAGCAATTCGAAACCGTCGCTGTCTCAGACGATCTGCTGCCGGCGGCCGAAAAGGCCCGCGAGCAGATGGTCGAAGTGGTGGCCGAAACCGATGATGAGATCATGGAGGCCTACCTGGCCGATGCCCCCATTGAAACAGACAAGCTGGTGGCAGCCATTCGGCAAGCGACCATCGATCTGAAGCTGGTTCCGGTGCTGTGCGGATCCGCGCTGAAAAACAAGGGGATCCAGCCGCTGCTGGATGCCATCGTTCGTTTTTTGCCCAGCCCATTGGACATCCCTCCCATCAAAGGTGTGCACCCCGAAACCGGGGATGAGATCACCTGCAAGGCCAGCGCTTCGGAACCGCTTGCCGCGTTGATTTTCAAGGTATCGATGATCGAAGGCCGCAAGCTCTCTTTCCTGCGGGTATACAGCGGGCGTATCAAGGCCGGTGGGGATGTATTCAACCCGGCTTTAAACATCAAGGAAAAGCTGTCTCGCATCCTGCGCATGCATGCCAACAAGCGCGAGCGCGTTGACACAGTGGAGGCCGGCAGCATCGTAGGGGTTGTCGGGCTGAAACTATCCTCCACCGGTGAGACCCTCTGCTCGCCGGACAATCCGGTGCTGCTGGAGAGAATCGAATTCTACGAGCCGGTGATCTCGGTTGCCGTGGAACCCAAAACCCACAGCGACCAGGAAAAGCTCGAACAGGTCCTGGACAAATTCGTTTCCGAAGATCCCACCTTGAGAGTCGGCACTGACGAAGATACCGGGCAGATGATTTTATCCGGCATGGGAGAACTGCACCTGGAAGTGATCATCAGCCGCATGATGCGCGAGTTCAACACCCAGGTCAACGTGGGCAAGCCCCAGGTGGTGCACCGGGAAAGCATCGAGGTCGAAGCCGAGGCCGATTCGGTTTTCGACAGGGAAATTGCCGGCCAGCGCCAGTACGGTGAAGTGCGCATCAAGCTGCTCCCCCTAAAAAGAGGTACTGGGATCCGGTTCCGATCGGACGTCTCCGATGAAATCATCCCGACGGTGTTCATACCGGCGGTGGAAAAAGGGGTGCGCGAGTCGCTGGAGAGCGGCACGCTGATGGGCTACCCGGTGGTGGACGTGCAGGCGGTTTTGACCGGCGGCGCGTTCAAAGACACGCTCAGCACC
>JAHEIV010000409.1 GCA_024639205.1 Deltaproteobacteria bacterium
TGGCTTCGCTTGTTTCACGTTCCGCACGGTTTTTCATAGTGGGCGGATTGATCTACCTCTTCGGTCCGAAAATTCAGCCTTTCATCGAGCGCTACTTCAATATTCTGGCAGTAGCATTTACTGTACTGCTCATTGCCGGATTTATTCTGATCCATCGATTCTTCGGTTAACCCGCAACCATATTGTTTCCTGAGACTGACGCATAGCCGCGTCAATAGCGGGTGCGACCGCTGCGCGAAGGCCGTTCATAAAGAATGGTTTTTCAGGAGATACCGCCCGAAAGCCTGTGCCGGAGGAGAGAGGCTGCGGTACTTGTGCTGGGTAAGGTAAAACGACCGTTTCAAGTCGATTCCCTCGATCGGCAGGGCTTTAAGGGTGCCGGCCCGCAGTTCTTCGGATACGGCAATCGGCGATATAATCGAAAGGCCCATGCCGTTTTTAACGCCGCTGACGACGGCCTGCGTGCTTCCGAGTTCGGCCACGATGCGGAAGTCATCGATCTGGCGGCCATTGGCATTGAGACTTTCGTTTAGCGACTTGAGCGTGCCGGAGCCAGACTCGCGTATGATGAGCCGTTCTGCGAGCAACATTTCCAGAGTGACATTTCGGCCCTGGGACCATGGGTGAGCCGGGGGTAGTATCAGGCGTAGTTCATCTTCCAGCAGCTTTTGCTGAAGTATCGGTCCGTCCGACAACCGGGCACCGACGACACCGATCTCCAGTTCTCCGGTGAGTACACATTCGATGATCTCGGCGGTGTCGCCTACCTTCATTGACGGATATACATCGGGATACCGCTTTAAAAAGCCCCCGATCGCCTGCGGCAGGATGTGCCCGCCGGGGATGGTGCTGCCGCCTATCATCAGACTCCCGCTGATTTGTTCCTTGAACCGATTGATGGCTGTTTCGACTTCATCACGCAGGGAGATCAACTTCAATGCATATTCATACAGTAGCTCTCCCTCCCGGGTGGGTAAGGCTTCTTTGGCAAGTCGATCGATTAAGCGGCAGCCGAAATGAGCTTCCAGCTCTTTGATGTGATTGCTGACCGTTGGTTGGGTGAGATGAACGAGTTTACCTGCTTTGGAAAAGCTTCTTTGCTCAATAACTTTGCAGAATATGTGCAGCTGCCACAAGTCCATCAGGGTTGGGATTCTTTGAATTTCGCCTTGAGCTTGCGTAGAACAAATGCCGGAACCATTCCCTCAATATTTCCGCCGAAACGGGCCGCTTCTTTGATAATCGATGAACTGGTGAAGATCCAGCGCAACCCGGTCATTAAGAACACGGTCTGGACTTCTCGATTGAGACGTCGATTCATCAGCGCCATTTGGAATTCATATTCGAAATCCGAAACGGCCCGCATACCGCGCAAAATTGCATGGGCCTTTCTTTGGGCTGCGTAATCCACCAGCAGTCCATCAAAGGTGTCGATTTCCGTGTTCGGCAGTTCTTTCAAACTCCGTTGGAGCATATCTTCGCGCTCCTCTACGGTGAAAAGCGACATCTTACCCGGGTTGTGCAGGATGGCGACAATAATTTTGTCGAACAGCTTCAGGCCTCGTTCGAGGATGTCCAGGTGACCGTTGGTAACCGGATCGAAGGAGCCCGGATAAATGGCAATTCGTTTCATGGCAGCAATCCGATCTCGCGTCCAAATTCAAATGGTGCGCGCCTGGTCTCCGGACGTTTCCGAAACGGGCAACAGTCGGGCCAGCGCTTCAACCGTAGCGGAGTCATACCACAGCAACCAAAAATGAGACAAGGGATTTTCCGTATTTTCTGGTCTCGGTGATGGTCAAGCCGTCCGGAAGGGGCGCAATGGCCTCGGATGGCGAGTGTTCCACGATCAAATCAGCGGCGGCCTCCAGCAGTCGATAGCGGACCAAATATTGCAGCGCCGGCAGTACGTGCCCCCGGTCGTATGGGGGATCCAGAAACACCAGACCGTAAGTTTGTTCAGTGCTGCGAAGGCAATTCAAATTCCGAGTGATATCCCAGCGGATAACGGTTGACTGGCTTTCCAACCGGCACGCCCGGATGTTTTGGGATATCAGAGCAACAGCATCGCGGCTGTGATCGACAAAAACGGCCTTGCGGGCTCCCCTGCTGAGGGCCTCGATGCCCAGTGCCCCTGTGCCGGCGAATAGATCGAGCACCATCGTGCCTTCTACATTGCCGGAAAGAATGTTGAAGACGGACTCGCGAAGTCGATCGGAAGTGGGCCTGACGGCATTTGCCCGCACCGGGCTTAATTTTTTTCCCCGCAGTCGTCCGCCGATAATGCGCAAATCCAGGTTCCTTTACAACTGCAGATCGTGCAACTGTCTTTGTTTACCGCAGCTGCTTTATTTTCTTGTGAAGATAGCTTCTTCCCACTCCGATCGACTCAGCCGTTTTGGTTACATTGTTTTCATTCTCGGCCAGCTTGCGGCGGATAAACTCGCGTTCAAATACTTTTTTGGCCTCTTTCAGGTTGTTGAGGGCAAGAAGAGGCGATTCGGCGATTGGTGTTTCCGGCAGGTGGGTCGGATTGTAAGGGACCGGCAGGTCTTCGGGTTCGATGTCATCCTTTTCAACCATAATCGCCAGGCGTTCCACCAGGTTTTTCAACTCCCGCACGTTTCCCGGCCACGAATACCGGGAAAGAAGCACCATGGCGCTTTTCGATACCTTTTTTACAGGCTTCTGACTTTTCTGGGAGAATTCTTCCAGGAACGTTTCCACCAGCAGCGGAAGGTCTTCAATCCGTTCTCTAAGAGACGGAACCTCGATGGGCACCACGTTGAGTCGAAAGAAAAGATCTTGTCGAAATTGGCCCTTTTCCATTTCTTCTCTGAGGTTTTTGTTGGTGGCCGCAATCACTCTTACGTTTACCGTAATGATTCGGCTGCCGCCGACCCGATTAAATTTCTGTTCCTGAAGGACCCGCAAGATTTTTGATTGGGTCTTGAGGCTCATGTCGCCGATTTCGTCGAGAAAGATGGTTCCGTCGTTGGCCAGCTCAAACTTGCCCCGCATCTTACCGGCGACGCCCGAGATAGCGCCCTTTTCATGGCCGAAGAGTTCGCTTTCGATCAACTCCTCGGGTATGGCCGCGCAGTTTACGGTCACCATCGGTTGGGAAACTCGCTGGCTGAGCTGATGGATGGTGCGGGCGACCAATTCTTTTCCCGTGCCGTTTTCCCCTTTGATTAGAATCCAGGTATCCGTTGGCGCAGCCACAGCGATTTGCTGCTTAAGTGCCTGTGTCAGGGGGCTGTTGCCGCTGATCGAATTCTTTTCAATCATTTTTTTGCGCAGATATTGGTTTTCTTCTTCGAGGCGGCGGAAGTACAGGGCATTATTGATGGTGACGATCACCTTGTCGATCGATAGCGGCTTTTCGATCAAATCATAGGCACCCAGCTTGGTGGCCCGAACGGCCGTTTCGATGGTTCCGTGCCCGGTGATAATGATCACCTGAA
>JAHEIV010000034.1 GCA_024639205.1 Deltaproteobacteria bacterium
GTCAGCGCCCACCACCGGTTTCCCGGCGGCATCCACGATGCTGCCCCGGATGCCGGTGGCGCCCGATTCATAGGACGGCTCTTTGGTGCCGATCTTTAAATCCGTAAAAAAGTCCACCTCGTTATCCAGCAGACACAGCAGGGCCCCGCGACAGCTGATATAAATGGCCTCGAGATCTTCAAAGCGGCATCCTGATAGGATGGCGGCCTCCTCCGGGACGTCTGCTGCTTCGACGGCATCCTCCCGTTCAGCCGCAGCCGGGGGATGTTCCGCCGAACGCAGGGCCTCACGGGGATCCGTCCCGGGAAGTTTGGCGGCCGACGGCGACAGCACGCTCAAGAGCTTTCCCTGTCGTACGAATTGATCGAACTCTTCCCGGTTCAGTTTCAACAGGTCAAGGGCCAGCTTGAGCCGCTCCTGCTGGTCTTCCAGCCGGGCGGCCTCGGCCCGACGCAGCTCGACCTTGCCTTCCAGGCTCAGGCCGATGAATTTGAACGGCAAGTTGTATTCCTGAATGAAATCTTCCAGGTCCGCGGCAATGTCGGCAAAAACGCCGCCGATATGTCCCTCAATGCGCAGAAAGGGAAATGGCTCGCAATCAAACTTCAGCGGATTGACAACATGCGGCAATGATGCCGGAGCCCATTTCTCGGCATTATAGGAAAGCGTATGATCCGTTTTGCACTGGCGCCTCAATTCATCATTCCAGATTTCATGAATGTTTTTCCCGGGCGCGTAGTAATAGGGGATCGATCTCGAGCCAAGGGCCGTACCCTTCTCATTACTGGGGGTAATTCGGATTCGGCCCTTCTGATAGGGCGGAACCTCGAAATATTCAACGAGAAGCTTCATACGCTGAAACAGCGTGATCGCCTTCTCGAGACGCTGTTCATGATCATCGCAGCGGCTGGCCGGGATAAAGCCCTGCCGGTAGATCGATGGACGACATTCTGCCGATGCAATGGCCGGACCCAGCATCAGGTGCTTGGCAAACAGCAGGGAATCCGGGCAGCATTCCGCTTTTAAGTCAAAAGCCGTTGCCCTGAATTCATCGTAGGCCAGCACCAGATCCTTGAAATAGTCAAAAACATACTGGATGTACCGGGACTGTTTGGAAACCAGCTGCATAAACCGGTCGAGCAGTTTGCCGCGGTTAAAGGGGTTTGCAGCGAATGGGCCGGACAAAAAGTGAGCGTAAGCGTCATATGATTTCTCATAGGCTTCGCTGATCTTATTCAACACCGGTTTGCTGGCCAGCTTGGCATATAACTGATACAGGTCCGAAAAGGCAACCTGGTCTCCCAGCTGCAGCAGACCCGATTCGCGACCGAGCCGGATTTCGGGCAAATCGTAGCGTGCATTGAAGAATTGATCTAGATCGGCACTTTTGCCCAAACCGTAGGCCTCGGCAATAATCTGCCGTAAATCCGACTGATCGATCAGCAGGCGCTTGACACACAGCTCGACCCGGATGCCCCGCTCATCGCAGTCCTCACCCGTGCAGGTTTCCAGATCGACATCCCTGCATTCAAGGTAGAGCAGAACGGCCTTGGTCTTCAAATACGCATCCGTCAGGGGTTTGCTGCCGTCGCCCGTCTCCGTCTCTGCTGCAGAACACAGCTCCACCAACGGAATCTGGCTGTTGCCCTGCCAGAAGGGCGGATAAACAACCGGGTCCTGGTAGTCCAGGTAACGGGCCGCGCTGTAGTCATCGACCTCGATCAAATGCCCCTCGGACGTAACGCCGATCCCTCTCGCGACTGTCAGAGTGGGTACCGCACCGGAAGTATAGCTGACTTCCAGACCGCAGACCGGTCCGATACCGATTACTTTGGCATGCGTGCGCAACTCTGCATTTCTCAAAAAGTTACTGAGTCCATTGAGTTGTTCGGCAGTCAACACCTGGTTGGGTTCAAATTTGGGGTAAGAATTGCAATCAGCCATGATCATAGTCCTTAGTATGCTAGTTCCAAATTATCTATAAAAGCGAACCGCAGAATATCGAATATCGAACCGCAGAATGCCGAAGGATGGATTCGCTCCTGGCCTGCGTAGCCAATTTGGCGAAGCGGGCTCGCTCATTCTTATTAATTTGACAGAATTCATTATTCGACGTTGGACGTTGGAAGTTCGATGTTGGACGTTGGTTATATTCTTTTTCGATCAAACTGGCCTCTTTTCAGTCCGAAGGCCGGGCCGACACCAGATCATGAGACATGCCTCAAGAGGTCGATCCTAAAATACTGTGGTTCAACAGAAGCGGCACGTTCTCTTCGCCTTCTACACATTCAAACAGCCGGGTTTCGGGATAAACGCTGCGCAGGGAACCCAGGGCAGCAATCAAACGCTTCTGAGCCGGAACCAGCGTTGCCGGATCCGGCCGGGCTTTGGCCGTTTCTGCCAGCCAGGCTTGATACGCTGTTTCAAACCCCTCCAATTCAGGCGGATTTACCCAGCATATTTTGACATGCAGATGGGACGGCGCCTCCTGACGAAAAGTGGTTTCCACCAGCTGCCGAAAGTCCATATTCTGAAAGCGCTGAGGCCAGGCCGGAATGACAACCGTAGCCCGGAATGAGTAGGGGTCAACCCAGCCCCCACAGGTATTGCAATCGGGCGGCACGCAAATTCCCAGCAGGCAGTCGTCTTCGGCCGGCATCCCGGAGTAATCCATGGGGCGCAGCAGAATATGTTCGACCAGGTGATACCCTTCACACAATGATTGACCGGCAATAAAGTCGACAACGGTCTCGATCGCCTGCTCCCTGGCATCAATGGTGTCAAAGTAATCGATTCGCCGCGCGATGATCGGATCCGCGTCGTCCACCAGGTTAAAATAGAACTTACCGTCGGCAGCGGTTTCGCGCCGGTAGAAATCTCGAAAAGCGCCGAAGTAGGCCACCCGGCGTTTGGTTTCGTTACAGGCCGCTTCGGTCAGAAAGTGCTGGGAGCTGCTGAGCAGAATCCGGCCGTTGTCGTCCTTCAGCCGGAAGCGGTATTCGTCGGTATCGTCTTCGTCTGCTTCCAGATAGACCTCGAAGGCGGCATCCAGACACTCATGCAAAAATCGGCGGTTGTAAGATTCGATACCGAGAAGGCGGCCGACCCGTTTTTCCAGTCCGCTGACATTGTCGCTATCTCACAGATCATCGGCCAGTTTATAATTGAAGGCCTTGCCGCGGTCGCGGCTGATGACGGGATAGTCCCTGAGGAAAGCCAGTTTGTCATCGATGAGTTCGATGGGCGCCCGCTTGCGGTCCAGGGTGTACATCATGAGGACGTAGTCGGTAAATTTCTCGTTAAAGCGGGCCATCAAGTGATCCAGCAGGCGATTTTTGCGCAATTCGTAGGTCGATTGACTCTCTAGCAGATCTTCGCGCCGGTTCCGGCCGCTTAAAAACCGGTCTTTAAACACCTCCAGTGCCGCCTCCCAGTGGACCTGATAGCTTGCCGGGTCATCCAGATCCAAATTCGGATCTCCGGCCACAGCCGGCATGCCGACGAACTCCTTAAGCAGGGGCGCAATACCCGGCACATCTGACTGGCTGACTCCCGGAATCCGGACCAGAAGCTGGGAAAAGTACGTTTTTTGGACCGCCGGATCGAGGGAAAACAAATCTTTAACGTGGGCCAGCTGGGCCAGGTAGTTGGCCAGCAATTGATCGAACAGCAGCAAATAGGCTTTGAATTGCCTGGCCTGGGCCTTACGCCGATCGGTGGCTGATCCCGGCAGTCCCTCCAGGCCGATGCCGTAGCACAGGGGGTAGTCATTCTGGATCGAATAATAGCGTTGAATATCCCGATCCGATCCCGCAGGGACCGGCAGGTCGTATTCATCTTTGCCCAGACGGTTATGTCGCCCCAGGGCCTGCCGTTCGGCCAATTTCTCCAGTGCTTCATCCTGATTGGCCGTGTAGGGTATTATGCCCCGGAAAAAGGTTATTGTCGACAGCCGGGGCTCCAGTCGAACAGCCCGTCCGGCGGCAATGTTCAAACACCATTCTTCTCCTTCGGTCTGGGCAACGCCGTCAGTCAAATTGCTCAACAATATTTTTTTCACCGCCACCACCCCGGGAACATCCATGATGATCTGAATCAGGTCGGATACCCGAATCGTGTCGACAAAAACCGAGGCCTCCAGTTCGGTTTCATCGATAAATCCGTGGTCCAGGGCCGGTCCCTCGAAAATCTCGTCCACTGTTCGGCCTCTGGCGGTCAACTCGGACAGGGTATAGAATTTGATGTCAGGTGCCAAAAACCGCCCCACCTGGTAATACACCTCGGCCAGGACCGCTTCGATATCGGCATCGGCATTGACCTCGAGATCGGCGCAAACGATAATGTCATCAACCGCAATGGCCCGGTAACGGCAAAAATCCTCCCCCAGATTGCGATGTCGGTGCAGCCGGTCGTGAACCGCGCCGACAATGGCCAGCGCAAGCTGCAGCCGGGCCTGGTAGCTTTTGCGAATCGGTTCTTCGTCCAGCAGGGCATCCTCTATGCGTAGCCTGTTGGCTGTAGTCTTGGGGGCCGCCGACACCACGCGGTAGGACATCACGGGGCCCGGGCCGTCAGTCAGATCGATGACCAGTTGCCCCTGATAAACACGCTGTTGCACATCGTAAACCGGCTTGCCGAATTTGAGTTTCACAATATCTGCCGGATCAATGTGGTGTTCTCGAAACAGCTCCCAGCCGGGCAGAATAAGGTTGATCTCAAAGGCCTCATCTTCATCACCGGCGGTCAGTGTGAAGAAATAGCGATTCAAATCCCCAACTGCGGGATCGGTTTCCAGTTCCAGGACCACATCATACAGTCCTTGCAGCAGCACGGGTTCTATTTTGCGGCTGCCGCCGGCAATGGCGTTTTGCCAGAAGAGCTCCCAGTAGTGGGCCTGCAGCAGTTCGGGTTCCAGGAGAGATTCCAGGGCGGCCTCAAATTTATCCCGGTCCGGAAACTCCTGATTCAATATGGTTTCCAGTTTTTGCCGCACCGCCAGCGGTATACCCCGTTGCGCCAGCCGCTGCAGGGAATCGTTCGTCACCTTGAAGCGGGGTGCGACGGTCAATTCACTGCGCGAACAGTCGGCATATATTTGTGGCGCTTTCACATCGACCATTTCCAGCCAGGCGTTCCTGACGCCGGGCACATCGATCATGATCGCCCGAAAATCATTTTTGGTGACCGGGTTGCAGGGCAGGATATCCCGGGCCGTAAAAAAATTCTGAATGTCCGCTTTGGCCCCCTTTGATCCTTCAGCTAGAATATCCTCGAGGGGATAGCGGGTACGGTAGCCCAGATCCGTAATGGCGTAACTCAGCATCTCCAGAGTGGTGATTCCCGGATCGTGGACATTGTAGTCCGTCCATAGCTGTGAGGACAGCTTCTCGATATGCGCGATCCCCTGCTTGCGCAGCAGACCGTAGTCTTCGCTGGGCGGCAGATCTTTAAACTTATCTATGAAACCCTCTTCATTCATGGTCCATTCTTCGCCGGTTTGATGAAATGATCGCTGTGGGAAACGATAATCGAACGTGCCGAGACCGGTACGGCTTCATCGACATCGACGCGCGGTTGCGGTTCCGAAGTAAAGTGGTTCATTTTAAAATCGGTGACATAATCGACATAGGGTCTTTCCTCTACGAAATTGAGGATCACCGATTTATGCAGTCGTCCGCCAAAGACGATGTCCTGCCCCCGCTCGAATGCCCAGGGAGACAAGAATTGAATAATGTCCTGATGCAGTTTTTTTTCATAAAAGCCCCGATCATAGCCCGTGCGGAACTCAACCCCGAAATCCACCTGCACCTTTTCATAAAGCGGATTCAGAACCTTCAGGTGCCGGGCGGCAAAGGGGGAGATCCGACGGCAGAGGAACTGACGTACGGTTTCCAGAACGTTCAGGCTGACCCGGGGCTCCAGAGGGTTGACCGCATTTTTATTGTTCAAATCCGGAATCAGGATCAGGCTGACGAAACCCGGTGCGAATTCCGACCGATCGACCCGCAGATCTTCCGTGTAAAGCGGCTGATGATGGACACATTGCAGCATGGTCTCTTCGGCGCCGCGGTAAATGTAGGTGCTGTGGTTGATGCAGCGGGCTTTGTATATCTCCGGGAATTGCTCCAGGACCAGTTTTTCATAATCGAAAATGGTTATTCCCCGACCCTTGTGGCGCAGTCTCTCACTGACGCGGCGATAAAATTGATCCCGCTCCTCCTTGATCCGCCCGCCGAATGAGGCATAGGGTTGACTGATGGTCTTGACGGCCGCCTGTTTGACTTTCAGCTTGCTGATGGTGTCCGCGGGCAGGCTCCGGGCCAGAAAATCCGGTGCATTGCCCTGGCTGACAAACGACGCCTGGGCAGCCTGGGCCTTGATTTCAATTAAGTTGCAGACCGCATTGGGGTTGGCGGCGACACTGGCCCGCAGCCAGTGCAGATCGGCCGGCAGGATGCTGTTTTGCGCGGCTGCCTCCCGCGGAACCGCAAACCGGATAATACCCGAAGTCAGCAGACCATTGGAGGTATCGGACAGGATCTCGTTGGGTGCAAAGGCCTGCCAGTGATTGCCGCTGAGATAGGACCAGTTGACCGTCTGCTTCGGCAGCTCCGGATCGGCACTGCCTTCGGCAACCTGCAGCAGGAGCACCAGATTCTGGGGCGGTGCCAGGTCCGTTAGACCAATATAGAGCTCCCCGTTGTTTTCTTCGGAATTCCCGCGGGTTGTATTTTCAAAGCGCGGCAGCAGATGCAGGATTTCGTTCTCCAGACTTGGTACGGGCTTGTAGCCAAAGGGATAGATGTGCAGGAGGCGGTCCGGTGCCGTCGAATCGAATGTGAGATCGACGTCGGCTGTGGCCGTATAATCGAGATACAGGGATCGGATGACCGGCGTGTAAGGTTCGTTGGGGAGTTCCGGCGGGGCCGGTGCCTGAGGCGCCAGTGCATCGATCGCCTCAGCCTGTTTACCGTCGCCGGCGGCCGCACCCTCAACGATCGATTTTAGCTGTGAGCTGCCCGATTGAGCGTCCTTTCCGTTTGAATTGCCGCCCGACCCGGCCTGGGTCAATGCGATCACTTGTTTGGCATAGACTTTGGCAAATATCTGATGGCCGAAAGCCTGGGGCGGATCGATTAATTCCCAGCGGATAAATCCCTGCTGAGAATTGGGATTGAATTGAGTAATGGGATCCAGCCCCGGGGCGTCAGGGGTGATGGGATCACTGGTTGGCGGGGACAGTTGATTGATGATGGGATTACCGGCAGCGTCGTAGGGGGCGTTGGCAAACAAGCGGAATTTGTCGATCAGGGGATCCCATGATCTATCCTTGAGCACCGACAGCTCAGCTGTAAAAACCGCGTTATTGAAGTCTTTATCGACCCCGAACTGGTTGTATTCCTGGTAGTGGTCCGCAAAATTCGCAGGGGCGTCCAGCCATTCGAAATAAAGCGTAAAATCCGTGACCCGCTTGCGAAAAACTTCGTCGCTCCCGATGTAAAAACGCGCACCCTTGACCGGAATGGGACCAAAGGGTTGAAACGGTTTCCCGACATCCAGCAGCCCCAGATCATTTTGGACGATCAGGTTGCGAACCTTATCGACAGCAACCTGCAGACGGACATTCGTAATGACGACATTTTTCAGGGAGTGGTAGGCATATTGCGGCGGTCCGGGAAGCTGATGTGCCAGGATGACAGCCAGGATCGGGGCAAAGGTGTCATAGTGGCCGCCATGTATTTCGGAATCATACGCTACCACCGGTCCAATTGTCTCATCAACGAAGACGGTAAAGGTCAGCTCGTTGGGTGCGCTTTTTTCCACCGATTCGGGAACGCCTTTTATCCAGCCTTCCTCGCCGCTCAGCTCCACCCGGTAGGCCATGCGGCCGGCTTCCCCCAACGGTATGGTATCCGGCAAATCTTCATCGGCAGTCAAACTGATCGTGATCGTGCGGGCCCCCTCACCGAGCACGAGAACCGGTGAAGTCAGGGCAAAACCGATCTCGGCCGTCTGCATCGTCATTTCATCCTCGGCGCGATACCCGCCGATGATTTTCTGGCTTTCTCCAAAGGCTTTCCAGCTGGGTTCATCCACCTCAAATTCAGCGCCCCGGCCGTCTCTGGAATTGGCCACCGGAGCGGCATACACGCGGTCATGGTCACCCCGATCGGTGCCATTCGCTCCCTGACGGTCGATGAACACGGTCTTCAACTGACTGACGGCAGCCCGGTTGAAGACAATGTCCTGATCCAGCTGATAATGAACATCATTGCCCTGGCTGTCTTTGCCGGCCTTCAGCACTGTTCCGGCTTCCAGCAGATGGGTGTCGACCTGCTTGGCCAGTTCAAAGACCAGGTGCACACGGTCGGATACCTCCGGCTTTTCGCTGAACTGCAGAACCTTCTGGTAATAGAAATCCAGGTGGCGGCCGGTTATTTCATTGAGTTGTCTCTGGGCCGTTTGAAACAGCTGCAAAAAGGCCAAAAAGAGGCCCATGTGAGCCTCATGGTAGGGCCATTTATCGAGGGTTTCCTGAAGGTAAGCCGGTGCGTCGTTGCGCAGCTGCAGGACGGCATTATAAAAGGTTTCGTAGATGGCGATCAGTTGGGTGCGGGCGGTGTCGATGTCGTCAAATATGCCGTAGCCGCTGAGTAGAGCGGCTTTGTCTGCAGCAGCCTGCAAATAGTCCGACCAGGTCGACTCCGGGTTCGGCAACCAGGCCCGCTGGAAGGGACGGCTCAGAACTTCGGCAGTGGACCGGATATCAGCCGTGCAATCAGCCGGAACGGCGCTTGGATCTTCCACCGGGAACCCATCTATTTTTTTCGCGCTCTCGTAGTGCAGAAGTGCCGCCTCGAGTTGCTCTTTCAGCTGGGCGGTAACGATGCGGTAGAGGGCATCATGAACCGTCAGCCCTTCCACGGCGGTTTCATACCATTCGTTGATGGTCCCTGCGAGTGTGAAGATCAGGTCGAATAAAAGCGCGACGGCAACCGCATTCGTTTCATCAGAAGCCTCGAGGGGTGATTCAAAATCGACCATAGCGTTCAACGTGGGCAGGATCGCATCAAAACAGGCTTTAATTGAGCTGACATCTTTTTTTGAGATCAGCGCAATAACCGTCGCCACATCATTTTCCAAAAAGGACATCCAGTCGCCGGAGGGCCGGTTTTCGGCATCATAGTACTGCAGTCGGCCGGCATAACGCTGCGCCAGACAGATCAAGTCGGCGATCGAACGCTCGTCAACGTTAAAGAACGACTCATGATTCGGATCCAGAGCCGACAGAAGCCGCTGGGCCTGGCTGATTCCGTCACGAACCAACGGGTTGTCGGTATCGCAGTTTCGCTGCATGATAAAATTTGTCCTGCTGGCGATTGTTTACATGGTGCTGTTTTAAAAGAGTTGGCTAATTATATTCGACGTTGGATGTTCGACGTTCATCAATAACTGCAAACCAACGGCCTACCTGAAACCTGTACCCTGAAATCTGAAACCCTCTATCATGGGCTCACCTCGGTCCCTTCCCGCAAATAAAACGGATACACAAAGTTATAGCGTGAATTGGTGCTGCGGATCGTGTAATCCAGGCTGATATCGATGCGTCCCTCGTTGGCCTTGACGGTCAACGTCACCTTGTCGAGACGGATGCGGGCTTCATGGTAGAGAATCGCGGTGGTAATCAGATCCTCGATGTAGGCCCGCAGTCCCGTATCCAGCGGCTCAAAGAGCAGTTTTTTCAAATCGGCGCCGTAGGTGGGCTGCATGACACGCTCACCGATGCTTGTACTAAGCAGGATTTCAAGGCTGCTTCGGATATCTTCTTCACCGGCGATCGTCTTTACGGAATGACTGCTTCGGGTGAACTCCGGAGGAAATCCCCAGCCCTGCCCCAGAAATGGAATATCATCTGCCATAATGTTATCCTATCAGAACCGTCGGGGCACCGACTGCTGCCGAGGCTCCGCAGATGCAGGTATCCCCGACGCGCAGCGCCGGTTTACCGCCGATCAAAACCGTCGCACTGCCCATGGGAAACGGGCTGGCGGTGGGTTGATGCACAATTGGCGGTATCACACATACATGCATGTCCAGTGCAACCGCCGCCGGCATGCCGGCAATCAAAACCGTCGGGGTGCCGGGCCCCACGACGGTCCCGCCATGGTTGCTCACATCTCCAACACGTGCTGCAGGGGGCATGGTTTTGCTCCTTTATTTTAGTTAATTTGCACCAGCGATCCCTTAACGACCGCCGTAGCACTGCTGGACATTTCAACGCCGGCCGAACCTTCGGCCTTATATTGGGCCGAGGCCTTGATATTGGTGTTCAAGCCCTCGATATTCACATCTCCGGAGGCCTTGATGTTGATGTCCCCCTGGCTTTCAATCGCAATCCCGCTCGAGTCCATCGTTACCGTATTGTTGTTCTCATCGGCCACGACGATCGATCCCTCCTCGTCACTGACCGTAATTTTATTGCCGTTGGGGGTTTCGACCGTCAAGCTCACCTTTTCATCGTTAAAAATCATTTTGATCTCGCTGCGGGTGATGATGCCTTTTTCATGGTTGTCGTCACTGGCGGTGATTGGCGCCGGCTTGGCGCTGCTGTTGAGCATGCCGACAACCACGGCGTCCCGGGGGTCATCGTTGAGAAAACCCAGAACCACTTCATCACCGATTTCCGGCCGGAAAAAGGCGCCGCGGTTATCTCCCGCATCCAGGCTGGCCACCCGCGCCCAGATGCCTTCTTCGGCCGGATCAACCACCGGCATCCGGACCTGGATACGGTCCTCTCCGTCCGGGTCGCCTTCCAGTTTGGTCACCACGCCGATCTGAAGTCCCCGCACGGCCGGCAGCAATCCGGCTGCGGGTGTGCCGGTAGTCGGATGAATTTCAGAAAACCAGGCCGGATCCCGGCCGAACTGGATATCGGACTCCCAGTTGCGGCTGTTAATCTGCTGCCGCACCGCAGTGACAAACGCTTTGCCGTTGAACCGGTCTCCGACCCCGTTGAGCTCCAGCATATGGCCCGGTTTGATGTCACCGAATCCCTGGCACCGGACACGGCCGATAACCTTGGCCAACCTGCTTTTGAGCAGGCGGGCATCGGCCCAGGCTTTCAGCTGGGCATCGCTGATCCTGCCGGTATGTCGCATCGATAGGGCATCCAGTCCGATGACCTCCGCCAAACTGTCGGCCGTCAGGTTGCCCTGTTCGCTGAAGGAAATACTGTCAGCTTCCTCTTCGATTAATTCCTGATTGCTGTAATCCCACGCGTTGCATTTGGCGGCCGCCAGTTGATGGCGGGCATCCATCGCAGCTTCGAACTCCATGATCGTTGAGCCGTGAATCAGCGACAATATCGGCTCCTGTTCGGTATCCGGTGCCTTGACGCCGACCGTGCCATCGTCGACAAAGACCAGCTTGCCGTTGGCTTCGGCCCGCGTTACCATGAAATCCCAGTCGGTGGTGTAATATTGAACCATTTCCGCGTGCTGCACCTCGGTGGCTTCCACTTCGGCACTCAGTCCGTAATTCCCGATCAGTTCTTCGAGAATCTCACTGTCGGTGGTGTCGCGGTAGTAAACATTATTACGCCCGACAGTCATTTTTACAGCCGGGTCTTTACAATCGATCATCAGCAGGGAGGGCTTGTTTTTGCGGACTTTTATTCCATGCTGGATGATGATGCCTTTGAAAAGGGTACTTTCATCGGTATGATAGCCGGCCAGGATCTCAATTTCCCGACCGGGGATGAAATCGTCGGTGTTGCTGGCTTCGAAATCTTCATCGGCCACGTCACCGTCCAGCAGCATGATTTGAGCGGCCGCCACCTTGTTGATGGTCCGGGTCACCGTAATCGATACGACGTTATACTCGGCACTGATCTCCGTGCCGGCGGAAAGAATCGTGACGGTCGGCAGATCTGAGGGAGCCGGAGTGGGAATGACGCGTTCGTTGCTCATGATGGCTTTTGCTGTTTCAGGGGCGGAAATATAATGGTCGCCCCCACCTGTAGGTTTCTGAAATTGGTTAAACGATTAAACCGCGCGACATCCAGGTAGTAGGAAGTATCACCGTAAATACGATGCGTCATCAGGGGCAGGGTATCGCCCTCCTGGACCTGACGATAGTGGGTCAGATCCGGCGAATTGAAGCCTTCCTGGGCGGTGCGTTTTTGGTCCTCAATTATTTCCGAGAAGGTCGCATTGATTTTGGCCCGCAGCGGATAGCCGTCCGGCTTAAACAGTGTGTAGGTAATATCGGTGGACTTCAAAATGCAATCAAGGATCAATTGGCCCCAGCTCAGCTTCAGATAGGGCGGGCGGTGAGTGTCGCTGATGACTTCGGCTGTAACCCTCAAAAAATGTTTGATGACCTCATCGACATCGGCTTTGTCGGACGACACGCCGGTGCCGTCGATGATAAATTCAAACGTATAATCCTGGGGCTTGATCCGGGAGAATTTCTGCTCGCTGCCGCTGGTCCCTTTGCCGGAAGCATCTTCGTATTCGACTTCATATTTCTGGGCGTAGCTGGTGGGATTGAACATCACCGAAAATTCATCCACCTTGTCGGCATAGTCAATTTTCTTAAAGGACTCGATGGTCAGTTTTTTCAGCTGGCCTTCCATTAACGTTCTTTCTCCTCGCGCAGCAATGCCATAACCTGCTCCACGCAGTCCGCGATAATTTCCTCCCGATCCGCTGCCCCGCCCGCAGCGCCGCTGTCCGCATCCCTGGCACCGGCCGTGTCGGTAATGGTGGCTTTGATAACGAGTTCCCGAATTTCAACAGGCATAATAGACCAATCTGCTCCTTAACCACTGATTAGGCCCTTAGGCCTTTTTTTCTGACAACATGTTGTCAGAGCATATAAACATTTAGGCGACCAGCCCAAGAGTGACCAACATTTGCCTCATTTCGCGCTGGAGGTTGATGTAATGCAGGT
>JAHEIV010000410.1 GCA_024639205.1 Deltaproteobacteria bacterium
CAGCGGTACCGGCAGCATTCAGATCACCCGCACGATGCCGGATGTGGATGCGCCGTCATTGCAGGTCAGCGGACCGTCGGTCACCTCGAATCCCACCCTTACATTGACCGGCACGGCCGCCGACAACCAAGGGGTTGTGACCGTCACCTGGAACAACGATCGCGGCGGTAGCGGCACTGCTCAGGGCACGAGCGCCTGGACGGCAGCCAACATCGCCCTGCAGGAAGGGGTGAACATCATCACCTTTACGGCAACCGATGCCGCCGGCAACAGCGGTACGGCCGGCATCCAGGTGACGCTGGACAGAACCCCGCCCGCTGCGCCGGTGGGTATCCGTATATCGGGGATGTAACTTGTAGCTGCTCGGCGGCAGTCGAATCTGACTGTCGAATCGAAAACGATCAGGGGGCGATGTGCCATCGCCCCCTTTTTTATTGAATTCCTTCGGGCAGCTGTGATCAAATCACCCAATTGACATATGCTACTGCCGGCGATATGGTTTTGCCCCTGACGACACCTGCCGGCGGCCCCATTCGCCTGCCGGCCAAATATAACAGCGCGCACCGCTGGCGACCGGGTCATTCGATCGTGTGACGATATCCGCACGGCCGATCACTCTTGTTCCCCGGTGCGCATCCAATCCACGGTGATTTGATTTGGAAAACGGCTCCTATCGAAAATTGACGGATCTAAAGTGGTTGAACATATTCGAGGTGTTTTTCCGCGACAAGCATGGCCGTCGGCGCAGCTGGATGGTGACCACCCGCCGGCAAGAGCCTAAATGCGCCTCGGGAGCGTTTGAAAAACCGGATGCGGTGGTGATCGTCGCCGTTCATCGCGGCCACAAAAAACTGGTCGTCAACCGCGAGTACCGGGTGGCGCTGGGCGGAGACGAGTATGCGTTTCCGGCAGGGCTGGTGGATGAGGGGGAGAGCGTCGAAGATGCCGTGCGACGGGAGTTGAAAGAAGAAACCGGGTTGGCGGTCACTCGTTTTTTGAAAATCGGGTCTCCGGTGTATTCGTCGGCCGGAATGACCGATGAGTCGGTTTCCATGGTGTTTGTCGAATGCGAGGGAGAAATCGATACGGCCGCCAACGAAGGAACCGAGCAGATCGAACCGATGCTGCTGACCCGCCAAGAAGTGTCGCGCCTGATCCAGGATTCTTCCAAGAAATTCGACGCCAAGGCCTGGCTGGTGCTGCTGTATCTGTCCGGTACAAACCCGGCGGTGGAACTTACTTGAGCTTTACCAGCGTGGCGCCCCAACCGCCGGCCTGCGGCGGCGCATCCTGAAACGAGACCACCCGGGGATGCTTTTCCAGCAGACGCTGCACCATTTTTTTCAAGGTTCCGCTACCCTTGCCGTGGATGACGCGAACCTCCAGCAGATTGCACCGGATGCACTCCTGGAAATAATCGTCGATCAGATCCGGCACTTCCCGGGGCCTGAAAAGGTGCAGGTCGAGAACGCCGTCGATGGGGATTTCCACCGGTTTCATCGGGCCGCCTTTCCTCGGTACCGGCCGCATTTCAATCAGCCGACCAGCTGGGGAGCCACTTCCTGCATGAGCGGTTTTAACTCCGACAGGGTTTCAGCGCTCGCTTCCATGGCCTTGTCGATCTCCGCTTCGGTCATGGGAGTGGAGATGGAGAAAAAACCGCGGTTCGGAATAAATATTCCCTTGTTCATCAGCGACAGGTGAAACAGCCGCGCAATGTCGCGGTCCTGGGTAAGAAATGCCGTTGCCGCGTGATGGATCGGCTCGGGCGTGAAATGCAGTTGCTGCAGGGAGCCGTAGCCCTTGATCTGCGCTTTGATGTGCAGATCATCCAGGATCTGCTGCAGCTTTTCCCGCAGCGACCAGCCCAGGTTGTTGATGCGCTCGATGGTTTCGGGTGTCAGTTCCTTGAGGCCGGCAACGGCGGCGGCAACCGCGATACAGGAGGCCACAAAGGTTCCCGCATGGTGAGCCGGCCGTTTGTGCCGGGGGGAGTATACGGCCATCACCTCTTCGCGGCCTCCGAAAGCCCCGACCGGCAGACCGCCGCCGATGGTTTTCCCCAGTGCGGTCAAGTCGGGTTTGAAATCAAAGATCTGCTGGGCACCACCGGTGGCCAGGCGGATGCTGATCACTTCATCGGCAATGAGAAGCACATCGTTTTCGTGGGCGACCTGCTGCAAAAATTTCATGTAGTCGTCTTCCGGCGGAATCATGCCACCGGCCCCTAAGATGCCCTCGACAATCACCGCTGCCAGCTCATCTTTGTTTTCCCGAATCAGTTTTTCCGCTGCTGCCTTGTCGTTAAAAGGTGTTACCAGCACATCCTGCTCCACGCTTTTAGGCAGCCCCGGCGGCAGCTTGCGCCAGCCGACCGTCATCTCCATAATATCGTAGCTGCCGTGGTAGTTGCCCTCCATTTTGAGGATCTTGTCCCTGCCGGTAAAAGCCCGCGCCGCACGAACGGCGAACATGACCGCCTCGGTGCCGGAGGTGCAGAATCGAACTTTGTCGACGGAAGGAATGCGGTCGCAAAGGATTTGGGCCCACTCGTAGGCTCTTTTGGGAGGAGCCGCCATGGCCGATCCCAATGGAGCCTGGTTGCAAATCGCTTCGACGACTTTCGGGTGGTTGTTTCCCAGGATCATCGATGTCCAGTTGTTGGAAAAATCGATGTACTCGTTGCCGTCTTCATCGTAAAGTCGGCAGCCGTCCCCTCTGGCCATCACGGCCGGGTAGGGCTCAAACCAAATCGAAATCCGAAAATCACCGTCCGGAACGTACCGGGCGGCCTCCTCGATAATCCGGGCGCTCTCCGGCGTCTTTTTGCGGTAAGCGTCCTCGATTTTCTGCGTGGCTGCGGCCACACTTTCTTTTCTGGACATTTTTATTTGTTCTCCTTTTTGCGGATGAATTTTTGGCAGACTTCGTATACCATAAGCCTGAATACGGTACAAGCCGATTCAACCCGCACTGTCGGATAAAAGCCGGTGATGCCGAACCGTGACAGGCTGCTTTGAGAGCCGAAACCCGGTCATGGGGGTGACCGATATGGAAAATGGGTGGGTGGCGCGGTGCAAACTGTGATATGAACCCTGCAAGGGGTTTGAAGGTTTCATCCAACCAGCCGATACCCGATGGTCTTCGAAACGGATCTGGGGTGTTGTAACCAAATTAGATCAACAATGGTCACTGGGATGCGAACATGAAAACCGCAGTGTTTTTCCTGTCGATGGTGTTGATTCTGGCTGCTGCCGGCACAGGCGGTACCGACGCAGAGGCGGCCTCTGTTTCGACCATCGTTTTTTACGTCGCCTGATACGATGTCGGCAAATCAGCTCTGGAAGGGTTGACCGGCGTGAAAAAGGTTACCAGCGGATTCCGGGGGGCCCGGGAGATCAACACCGTGGTGTACGACACTGACAAAATCACCTCCGATGAGATGGTTTCGGCGCTTAAAGCCC
>JAHEIV010000411.1 GCA_024639205.1 Deltaproteobacteria bacterium
GCCGACAGTGACCACTGAGGCCACTGCCTCGCGCACGGCCGGTTGAACGATCTGCTCCATGATGCGGGTCTGCCGATCGACCAGCTCGAGCCGGGTGCCGATTTCCAACTTGCCGGTCACGCGAACCTCGCCCTCGTCACTGGGAGGCAGAAATTCGCTGCCGATCAGGGGCAGAAGCAGCAGGCTTGCGCCGAGCACCACGGCAGCGGCGGCGACGGTCACCAGGCGATGGTCCAGGACCCGGTGCAGCAAATTCAGGTAAGCATTTTCAAGACCCGCAAAGACGGAATCAGCGATGCCGGACCAGCGGTACGCTCGAGACGCCGAATGCCCTGCACGCTGCCGGCTTGACGTCAAAAGCTTAGATGCCAGCATGGGCACAAGGCTCAGCGCTATGGTCAGCGAGCAGATCAGGGCAAATATGATCACATAGGCCATCTCCTTAAAGAGGATGCCCGAGACGCCGCGGACGAAAACCAGCGGTAGAAAAATGACCAGGGTGGTGATGGTGCTGGCGATGATGGCCGGCCCGACCTCCCGGGCACCATTTACCGATGCTTCCTGCGGCGCTTCGCCGTTTTCATTGCGGCGGCGGAAGATGTTTTCGAGCACGACGATGGAGCTGTCGACCATCATGCCCACGCCCAGGGCTAACCCTCCCAGTGTCATCAGGTTGAGCGTGAATCCTCCAAAGAAAACCAAGGCGAAGGTGGCCACGATGGAAATCGGGATCGAAAGGGAGATCACGACGGTGCTGCGGATACTGCGCAGGAAAAACAGCAAAACCAGGATTGCCAGCCCACCCCCGTAGACCACCGAGCGGGCAACATTGGCGATGGAACGCTCGATCAGGTTGCCCTGGTTGATCACCGGCACGATACTGATCTGTGGAAAGGCTTGGTTGACCGCTTCGATTTCATCCAGAATGCGCCGGGAGACTTCCACCGTATTGGCATTGGCCTGTTTGCGAATCCCGATGCGCAGTCCGCGCCCACCGTTAACGCGTACGATGCGCGTCAACTTCTCGTAGGTGTCTTTGACCTCGGCGATCTGCCCCAGCGTTATCGCCCCGCCGTCACCCCGAACGATGACCGTGTCTCGAATCTGGTCAAGGTTGCTAAACTCGGCCGGTGCCCGCAGCGTAACCTCATAGCGTCCCTGCTCGATCTTGCCCGCCGGAAGATCGAGGTTGGCGTCACGAATCGCATCGAGCACTCCGTCTAAAGGCAGGCCAGCGGCGGTGATCCGGTCAGGATCGAGTTCGACCCGCACCTCACGGTTAAAGCCCCCCCAGACGTCTACCTGCGCAACACCGGGAATGCGGGCAAAGCGGTATCGGATCTGTACTTCGATCAGTTCGGTGAGCTCCACCGGATCGAGGGGGCTGGAAACTCCCAAAATGACGACCGGAAAGCTGGCGATGTCAAATTTGCGGATGCGGGGTCTTACGATGTCATCCGGCAGCTCGTTGATCTCGTCTTCGAGTTTGCCCTGCACGTCGATGGCCGCTGTGTCGATTTTCGTACCCCACACGAAACTGACACGCACTCGGCTTCGGCCCTCTGAGGATGTCGATGTGATTTCCTCCACACCGGGCACCGTGGCGACGATCTCTTCAATGATCTGGGTCACCAGCCGCTCCATCACCTCTGGACTGGCGCCCTCGTAATCGGTGCGAATGGACAGCGTCGGCAGTTCGATGTCGGGCAGCATGTCGATTTGCAGCCGGCTTAAAGAGACGGCACCGAGGATGACCATAATCAGGGTCACCATGGTCGTGAAAACCGGGCGCTTGACGCTGAAACTCGGCAGATTCATGGAGTGTTTACCTTTTCGGAGGGGGCAGCGCTTTGGTTCTGCTCGACAGATATCGTGATAACAGAGCCGTCCTCTACCAGTTGCTGCCCCAGGGTTACGACCTGACCGGTCAACCCTTCGCCTTCCACCTGCACTTGGTCGCCGTCGCGGATGCCGACTTTTACCTCGCGCCAGGCGACCGATCGTTGATCCTCGCTGAGGATGAACACCCCGCTGCGGTCGTCACGGACGGTCAAGGCCTGCTCCGGGACGATAGTGGCCTTTGGAACCCTGGCCAATACCACGGTGACCCGGATGAACATGCCGGGTTTGAGTCGATGCTGAGGATTGTCGATGGTCATCTCCACCCGTGCCTGCCGGGTGGACTTGCGAAAGACGGGGGCTATCCGGTCGATTCGGCCCGTATAGCGTTCGCCCGTATAGGCATCGGTTGTCAGCGAAACGATCTGTTCGGGTTGCAACTGCGCATAGTCTCTCTCGGTGACGAAAAAGATCCCGACGATGGGATCCAGTTCGACGATCAATAGCAGCGGCGTGTTGGCGGCAACGGTCTGGCCTTCGTCAACGTAGCGCTCGGCCACGACACGATGATCGTCACCGCCGGTCCAACCCGCCGTCACCTTGGTATAACCGAGGCGGATGTTGGCGGTTTCCAGCGATGATTCAGCCTTCGCCGCCTGGGCTTCGGCCACTTTCAGTTGCGCCTGCTTTACCAGCAGATCCTGCCGGGCATCATCGAAGTCCGAATCCGAGACGATCCCACGCTGCAAAAGCGACTCGGTGCGTTTAAACTCGCGATTGGCAATCACCAGTGCGCTCTTGGCCTCGGACAAATTGGCCCGGGCCACTATCAGATCGGCCTCGGCCTGGGCAACCGTCTGGACATATTCATCATTGTCCAGTTCAGCCACCATCTGCCCCCGTGTCACCATATCGGCGATGTCCACGATCACCTGCTCCACCCGACCGCTTACTTTCGGAGCGACAACGAACTCCGCCAGGGCTTCCAGCTCCCCGCTGAAGGTCCGCTGCAGCGCAATCGGCCCTCGCCGGATCCCGGCCACTTCCACCGGCACCGGACGAGAAGCCTTACCGGTTTTGCCCGGACCGGGACGGTCCGAAAATGGACCCAAATAGAACCAGCCGACTCCCGCCGCTGCTCCGATCAGAACAAGCGTCAGAATAAGTTTTTTGGGGACGCCCGAATTCATAAAAGCAAACCCTGAAGAAAAGTAAAAAAGGACACGTGTTTTATATTAAATACAGACTGCACCAATGTAAGATGCAATCCTGAACAACTCAAGCTTAATATTGAAAAAGAGACCGCCACGAACCCGCAGCTCTCATGGCACTGCCATATCGGCATTTATCCATGCGACTGCGGCCACAGACGGCAAACACTTCGTCAGCAGAAAATCCTGAAAAACTGTTTAAACCGGAAAGGGGAAAATTTCAGAAAACTGCTGCAGCTTCTCCATACCCGGTATTCTTCACCATGGTCTTCGGCCTGGTATACTTCGCCCTTTTTGAAGATAACCGCGGTTTTGGTTTCAAAGGGCGCCTGATACTCTTTTTTACAAATGACGACATGATACATAAAAGAGAGCTTTCGAAATGGTAGTGAATGATCTGTTATCAGAAA
>JAHEIV010000035.1 GCA_024639205.1 Deltaproteobacteria bacterium
AAGGATCGAAAATTCTTTCCAGCGTATCCTTATTCATTCCGACACCGGTATCGGAAACGCTCAAACGCACATATTTTCCAGAATGAATGGTATAGGGCCGGACAAACTCGTCGTCCAACCTCCGGTTGTCGGTTTTCAGGTAAAGCTCCCCCCCGTTGGGCATGGCTTGCCAGGCGTTGACATACAGGTTGAGTGCAACCTGTTGTATCTGTCCCGGGTCGGCTTCCACAAACCAGAGATCTTCCTGCAGGTCATGATGGATCTTGATTTCTTTTTTGGTCCTGCCGAACATGTCAGCGCTTTTTCGGACCAGCTCGTTCAGGCTGACCGGTTTTACTTCATATTTGCCACCCCGGGCGAAGCCAAGCAGCTGCCGGGTCAAGTCCGAACCGTTATGGATAAATTGCTCTATCGTTTTCAGACGTTCATCCAGGACCGGTATTTCGCCATATTTTATTCTCAGCAAAGAGACATTGCCCTGGATGGCCATCAACAAATTGTTGAAGTCGTGGGCGATGCCGCCGGCCAGGGTGCCGATGGCCTCAATACGCTGGGCATTCTGGAACTGGGCTTCCAGCCGTTTCTGCTCGGTTACATCGAGCAAGATGGCCAGGACAAAAATTTGCCCTTTGATCTGAATGAGCTTCGAATATACCTGGGTGCTGATTCTCGGCCCCGGCTTGGTTTGGAATTCGACAGCCATCCCCTGAACCGCACCGCTTTCCAAAAGCCTTTCATCAATTGCCGCCTGCTCCTCTGTCGAGTAAAGGTGGAGGTCAACAGCCGTGCGCCCGATGATTTCGTCTCGGCGGTACCCGAACAACCCGCAAAACCGGTCATTGATTTCGTGAATTTTTGCAGATTCAAAATCCACCAATACAATGGCTTGGGGGGAGAGATCGAAGAGGCTTCGAAATTTCGCCTCGTTTTCCCGCAATAACTCTTCTGCGTGGCGTCGCTGGGTGATGTCCTCGATAATCCCGTCGATCCATTTGATTTTTCCATTCGGATCGTATGCAACACTTGCTGTGCAGGAGGCCCAGATCGTTGTCCCGTCCCTTTTTTTCAGCAGCAATTCTTTGCCCCGTACATGCCCCTTCACCATGACTTCATTGATAAAATCTTGTCGGTCGCCGGGATGCATGTACAGATCTGCCACCGAAACTCGCATAAATGCCGCAACCGAATCGTAACCGAAAATCTGTGCAATGGCCGGATTGGCCTTGAGAAAACGACCGGATATATCGGCGGTGTTCCGATATATCCCCACATTGAGGTTGTCAATCAGGGAGCGATACTCTTCTTCGCTTCGGCGCAGGGCCTCTTCCACTTCCCTGCGTTCCCGGTATTGCTCTGTTAGTTTCGGCCGGGTAGCAGTCACATCTGAGGCGGACTCTCCGTTGGGGTGGCTTTTATCATCGTGAACGAGGTCATCACCCATGGCGGTTATCTCCCGGCACCCAGAATTGGGAGACGCCCGGATGGTGGCTCCGATCCGAAGAGTATTGATATTTCAACATATTTTCTATGAATACCGGGTTGGGATATGAAGGGGCCGCAAGAAGAAACAGATAATATTTTAGAACAGTTACAGCCCAATTGTCAACCGTGCACCGATTGACGCCGACCTGTCTGATCCCTATTTTCTATGCGATGAGTGTTTGCTTTGACAAAACGGCGGATGCTGTCAGATCAAAGGAACCGATCATTGGATAAACTGCTGATCGAGCACGTCATCGATGGATTCGCACCCTGATAGAGGAGCTGCACCGGGGAGCCGTAAAAGATTGCCGACGAGCATTCGAAACCCGTCTTTAGGATCGATCCATATTGGAGGTCCCGACAGGGCCGGACAAGGATACGGCAGATCCATTTATATCAAGGGCCGTCTGCAGGAACTTGGGCGGCAACCAATGCGCTGTGAATAATCGGTGAGTTCAACCGGATTTGCTGAATGAACGCATGAAAATATGTTGGTTCAGCAGTCGAAACGATTGATTTCCATTCGGATCAGTGATGTGATGGAGTGACCAAATCAATTTGAATAAGGGTGGCACGTTGGAAACGGTTTTAATTCTGATTGTAACAGCGGTGGTTTTTGGCCTTTTTTTCCTGGTGTTTTTACTAAAGGGCACATCCAACGAACGGCCGGCACGCTTTCATTCCTGTGGAAACTGCAATTGCCATCGCAACGAAAAGATCGCTGATCACACCCCGGCATCCGCTGGTAAACAGGAGACCTGTCGCTCCCATCCCGCGGATGCTTCATGAAATCGGGGGATGGGCCCCGTTCTCCATAATCGTCTTCAGTTTCTGCAGATCGTGCCTGGCCTGATGGCGTGCTTTACGGTTAACCAGAAACCCGGCCAGTTTCAGATGCTTTAGCTTCAATCTGCCGCTGGTGGTGAGAAGTGTCCCTTCGTCTTGCGACTCGAACACAAACCGGCTCTCCCCTGAAACCGACCCGGAAGTAAACAGGTAGGTGCAAAGTCGGTTCGGTTCGTATTCAAGGATCTTTCCTGCAGATTCAATTCGTATCCCCATAAATCGATTCACGCAGCTATAAGTGGAGCCGACGCCCACAGCCCCCTCTGAAGTAATCGCTGTTGCAAGAATACCGGATTGCCAGGCTGGGTTGTTGCTCAGGTCGGTCACATATTCGAAGACCCTTTCGACAGGTTGACGAATGAAAACGCTTTCGTGGATCTGAATCATCACTTGCGCCTTCGGCCACAAGAAAAGCCTTCACGGTGGCACCACGCCCGCGAAGGCTCGGTCTACTGCAACCACAGCGGTGTTAGTCGGAATATTTGAAGGATAGTTTGACTCTGGCCCGAAATGCGGCAACTTTTCCGTTTTCAACTTTCATGTCCAGTTTCATAATTTCTGCAACTCTCAGATCCCTGAGGCTCTTCGACGCCGTTTCCACGGCATTTTTTGCGGCCTCTTCGAATGAGTTCGGACTGCTACCAACCAGATCGATGATTTTGTAAACGCTGTCGGACATGTCTACCTCCTTTGCTGTTTATGGTTACAACGAAAAGCTCAAAGTGCAGAATTCTGCCGCCCAGGCGGCACCGCAATGCCGCCTCAGCTGACCGAGCGCCCGCGCAGGCATCAGCAGGATCGCAGAAGAAATCAACGGGAAGTGCAGCAGGCCATGTTCATGTTCGCCCCGCCGGCTATTTGATTTTGTAGTCAATGACCGCCGGGATGTCAAGTTCGATTTAACTCGTTGGAGACAAGGCCCGCGCTGCAAACCCGTGGGTTTTCTCCCGGAGCGAAGCCGGCAAGGCATATATCGTCCACACCACCACCAGCGTCAGGAAGCTTGCCTCCATCAGCCCAAAAATGAAAACGATCGCCATGTTCTGCCACCACCGGGTCGACTCGCTGATCAATGACATGATCAATTCGCATATGTCAAAACAAACCCCTGTCACCATCGGCAGCAGAGGCTTTCCGATGGCAACGGCTGTCAGCTCTGCCGGGCTCAACCGGGTGGCCCCGGCCGAGACAACCGCACTGTGAAAATCCACGTCACGACAACGGAGCTTATTGGTGTAATCGATCAATAAACATGTAACAACAGAACCCCATTGTATCCGAGTTGTCGCGATATAGTTATACCTCGCGCGGCACATGATTTTATGGGATGATGGCCCACCAACTGGCCCGCTATTCACCGGGTAGCCTGGAACCCGTCCGGTCTGCCACAAGCAAAGAAGCGGCTGGCCGGTCAACTGCCAAACATACGGCCATGGGTCTGGTTGTCGGAAGCCGATAGAGCCGAATTTTTGCTTGCATGCCACCCTATTCCCCTGTAGATAATTAGCTTTTATACGAATGCGATTGACTGGCGGAAAGAGAGGAAAACAGCAGGGGCCATGAAGCTCGATGCAACCGGAAAAAAACAGGATCCAGGGCTGGATATCGTTGATCTGAGCGCTCAGATCGCGAAAGTCCAATACAGCGATGGCGAAATCCCCTGGTGCGTCGATGCGAAAACCGATCCATGGGATCATGTTGAAGCCGCCATGGGACTGAGTATCGGTGGTTGGTTGGAGGAGGCGAAAGCCGCATACGCATGGTTGGCCGCCAACCAGAATCCGGACGGCAGTTGGTTTGCCGCTTACCGGCGCGGTAGTGCGGAAGACAAAACCCGGGACGCCAACATGACATCCTACATTGCCGTAGGGGTGCTGCAGCACTATCTGATCAGCGGTGATGTCGAATTCCTCCGTAAAATATGGCCGACCGTCAGTGCTGCAATAGATTTCGCCCTGAGCCTTCAATCCTTCCACGGAGATATTTATTGGGCGATAAGCCCTGCGGGCCGGGTCGATCGAATGGCGCTTCTGACCGGATCGAGTTCGATCTACATGAGCATAAAATGCGCATTGGCCATCAGCCGGCATCTGGGGGTTGCCAGACCGAACTGGAAAGAAGGGTTGCAAAAACTCGAAAATGCCATACTTCACAGACCCCACCGATTTAACATGACCAAATCCCGCTACTCAATGGACTGGTATTATCCGGTATTATGCGGTGCCATCACCGGGGTGAAGGCCAGGGAGAGGATCGACCGGTACTGGAAGCGATATGTGATTGACGGCCAAGGGGTTCGTTGCGTGTTCGATGCTCCCTGGATCACCATCGCCGAAACTTGTGAATTGGCGCTGGCGCTGGTTGCCATGGGGGATCTGCCTCTGGCCAGAGTTGTATTCAATTGGATGGGTGACAAGCGGTATGATGATGGCAGCTACTGGGCCGGATACACGTTTCCGGACATGACCGTGTGGCCGGAGGACAGATTGTCTTGGACCAACGCGGTGGTGCTCATGGCGGCCGACGCCCTGTATGAGCTCACTCCTGCCTGCCGGTTGTTTTCCCATCGGCATTGGAAAGAAATCGGACCGTGATTCGTGATCATCGCCCCTATTTTATCAAGCGATCCCATCTTCGTTTTCAGCATTGGTATACCCGCCACTTTGTGGAGCCGCAGTTTGCTTCTCTTGGAAAGAATCCCAGTTTCATCAAGCCCTGGCACATCGAAATTTTCGGATCACCGATCGAAATGGGCAATTACGGGACAATCTTTGCGATATCGGACGCCAAGGTGCGACTGTCGGTCTGGTCGACCGGCAAGGGAAAAGGTCGGATCCGTATTGGCCACTGCTGCATGCTCTGTCCGGGCGTTCGTATCGGCTCGGCTGCAGAAGTGATTATCGAAGACAGTTGCATGATCGCCAGCCACACCTATATCACAGATTGTGATTGGCACGATATTTACGATCGCGTGTCTACAGGCAAATCCGATCCGATCTGGATCGAACCGAATGTCTGGATTGGCGACAGCGCCATTATCTGCAAAGGAGTTCGTTTGGGGGCTAACAGCGTCGTCGGTGCCGGCGCGGTAGTGGTCGATGATGTGCCGGCCAACACCATTGCAGCCGGGAATCCTGCCCGTGTCGTCAAACAACTCGATCCAAATAAAGCGGTCACCGCCCGGAAAGAGTGGTATGCCGATCCGGCCACTCTATTCAGCGATATCGCCCGGTTAGACAAAGAAATGCTCCGAGGCAACACCGTCCGCCATTGGATCCGTCACCTGCTGTTTCCTTCTCGCGGTGACTGACTGCCCTTATTCGACCGCGCGCTTCAGATGCCCGTGGTCCCTGTCCATTTTGCTGCCATTGCCGGTTCGCTTGCATCGTAAAGTATACCCTCCAAAAATAAGTCCCCCGACCAGAGCCAGGCAGCTGCTGATGGCAAACAAAGCAAAAGAGCCGATTTGGTTGTACAGAACGCCGTTGAGGAAAAATCCGACCATCAGGCCCAATCCGTATTGCACCGCGTTGTTAACTGCCTGCCCGAGAGTCTTATTTTGGTCCGGCGCCAACCTGTCGATGTAAAGGATGCTTGCCATGTGAAACGTGCCGTAAGTGACGGCGTGCAGGGTCTGGGTCAACAGGATCAGCCAGGGCGAGTGAATAAAAAACAAGGCCATCCATCGAAAAGCTGCGACACCAAAAGAAAAAACCAGAACTCTTTCCAGAGAAAAGCGTCGGAAAATGCTGCTGGATTTTATCATCACCAGAATTTCAACGGCTGAAGCGAGCGCCCAGGAAACGCCGATGAACGATTTGGAAAACCCCAGGGTTTCGAGGTGGATGGAAAAAAAACCATAGTATGCACCATGGCTGGCGAGCATCAGAAACCCGCAGAATAAAAACACCACGATTTCCAGCCGCACCAGGGTTCCTGCCCGCCCGGAAATGGGTGCCGTTTTCGGCACAACGGCGCGGGGCAGCCGCAGCGCAGTGATCGACTGCACCGCGCTGCCGGCGAGTATGAGGGCCAGGATCAATCGAATGTCGAACGCATCCATCAGACGTCCCAGCAAAACCACGACCAGAATGAAGCTGACCGAACCCCAGGCGCGAATTTTGCCATAACTCCGACGGGCGCGACCGAGCACATCCATGCAGAATGCTTCCAGGAAGGAGATGAGCGGCGCATGGAAAACGCCGTGCACCACCGTAATGGCGAACATCGGCCAAAACTCGGTGGTCGTCAGGTACAGCCACCAGGTGCAGACAGCGGACACGCTGCATAGGATATACAGCGAACGGCGGGTTCGAAACCTGTCGGCCAGCGTTCCCCAGATCAATGGGAATACGACCAGTACCAGAGAACGGGCTGCCGACAGGCTGCCGATCTGAGTTCCGCTGAAACCGATATGATAGCAATAGAGGTTGAAATAAGGCAGGTATATGCCGAGTACGCCAAAGTAGATAAAGTACTGCAGGCGGATTGCCCGCAGTGCACTCGGGCTGGCCGATGGGCTGATCGACCGTTGCGGCGGCAAAGCCACAGATGCTTACTCCACGTTTACCGTAATCTGCTTCGGTTTTTCTTGTTCTGGTTTCGGAACTTCTACCTGCAGGAGGCCCTCATTGAACTTGGCCCTGATTGCTTCCGGGTTGACGTGATAGCGCAGATTGAAAGATCTGCTGAAAGTCCCGAACGACCGCTCCCGACGGATATAATCTTCTTCGTTTATCGCGTCCGGCCTCAGCCGCTGCCCTTTTATGGTCAGCATGTTGTCTTTGACCTCAACGGATACGCTTTCTTTCTCGATCCCCGGCAACTCGGCCGTGATCACGAGAGCCGTATCGGTTTCGTATATGTCGACTACCGGCCGCCAGGAGACCGTTTCCGTTTCACCATTCGGGTCCCGTGTTCGGGAAGGCGGGAAAGCGTCCTCAAATAGCCGGTTGATCCGATCCTGTAATGTGGCAATATCTCGAAAAGGATCCCACCTGCTCATCGACATGCCGCACCTCGCTTTCCCCCTGAAATTCAAAAAAAACGTAAGCACCGCCAAGCACTTGTCAAGATAACCGTGCTCGGGATTCGGCTGCCGGAATATTCGTGCAGAACCTGTCATAGCAGCACCCGCCGAGGTTCTTTACAAAGATCGCTTTCGGTGTTAGGTTCTGAAGCTGTCATACGGGTTACGAAAACGGATGAATGCAAATCGCCCAAATGAAATGGTAGCGTATCAGTTGTCGAATACGGGAGCCAACCATGGACTATATCAAGATACGATTCGGTGACGACTTTGACCAACTCTCCTCAAAGATCGAGAAAACGTTTGAGGAAATGTTTCGGCCCAGGCCGGCAAGTCCCATGTTCGCCTCTTCCGAGTGCACCTGGACGCCGCAGATGGATATCTATGAAACCCCGGAGGAGATCATCGTACTGGCGGAAATCGCCGGTGTCGATCAGGACAATCTGGAAGTGGAAATCAACAGCCGGGCCATCCGTATTCAGGGCCATCGAAGCCCCATGACACGACTCGAAAACGCCTCCTACCTGTTGGCCGAGATCCAGTACGGTCGGTTCGAAAGAATTCTTTATCTTCCGGCTCGTATCGACACCGAAGTGGTTTCTTCGTCATATTCAAACGGATTTCTACAAATCCGGCTGGCCAAACTGCCCCGTGATATTGCCCACAAAATCCCGATCGAAGACGGTTGATTCGGTTGATTTCCAAAAGATTTCAATTCACAGCTTCCCGCAACTCGGAGTGAACCAAGTTACCACAATGGAGCTTCGGAGGAAAACATGACTGAAGAGCAGGCGCCAAAAGACCTTGCGTCGGATAAACTGCCGGAAGTGCTTCCCATCCTTCCCCTATTCGAGACCGCCCTGTTCCCCAAGATGGTGCTGCCGCTGGTCGTAATGCAGCGCGAATCGATCCAGCTCATTGATGAAGCCATGTCCGGAGACCGGATCATCGGACTCCTGGTGTCCAAGGAAAAAGACGACCAGGCTCCTCACCCTCGAGAGGCATTGGCCACTGTCGGCACCAGTGCATTGATCTTGAAGATGGCCAAAGCAGATGACCAGCGGGCCCAGATGCTGGTGCAGGGACTGAGCCGGTTTACCGTATCAGAGTTTATAGAAGGACAGGTATATCTGCGCGCCCGCATTAATCATCTGACAGAAAAAGACCCTCACGACAAGGAAACCGAAGCGTTGATGTCCAACCTGGTGATGTTATTCGGAAAGATCGTCGAACTCTCGCCCGGTCTGCCGCAGGAGATGGCGGATATGTCCAAATCGATGCAGGAGCCTGGCATACTGGCCGACATGGTGGCGTCGACGATGAATACAACTGCGGAAGAAAAACAAAAGGTGCTGGAAATCTTCGACGTCAAGAAGCGGCTGAAAGAAGTAAGCCGATTGGCCAATCATCAACTTGAAATTCTTGAACTCGGCAACAAGATCCAATCCCAGGTCAAGGGTGATATGGAAAAAAGCCAACGGGAGTATTATCTCCGTCAACAACTGAAAGCCATAAAGGAAGAACTCGGAGAAAAGGATGAAGGTACCGTTGAAATCGAGGAGTACCGAACCAAAATCGAAAAGGCCAACCTGCCGGAAGAAGCCCGCCAGGAAGCCGATCGGGAACTGGATCGACTCTCGCGTATGCATCCGTCATCGGCAGAATTCACCGTGGCCTCCACCTACCTGGATTGGATCACCGCATTGCCGTGGCATGTGACCACCACCGATACGCTGGACATTAACAAAGCCAGAAAGATTCTGGATGACGACCACTTTGGGCTGGAAAAACCGAAAAAAAGAATCATCGAGTATCTGGCCGTTCGGAAACTGAAGCCTGAATCAAAGGGGCCGATCCTGTGCTTCACCGGACCACCGGGAACCGGCAAAACCTCCCTGGGTCGTTCCATCGCCCGGGCGCTGGATCGCAAGTTCCACCGCATCTCGCTCGGCGGAGTCCGTGATGAAGCCGAAATACGGGGACACCGCCGCACCTATGTCGGCGCACTTCCCGGCAGAATTATCCAGGGTCTTCGCAGGGCCGGATCCAACAACCCGGTATTCATGTTGGATGAAATCGACAAGGTCGGCAGTGATTTCCGCGGGGATCCATCTTCAGCGTTGCTGGAAGTGCTCGATCCAGAGCAAAACTTTTCCTTTTCAGATCACTATCTGGATGTTCCTTTCGACCTTTCGAAGGTGATGTTCATCACCACCGCCAATATTCTTGACACCATCCCACCGGCGCTGCGCGACCGGATGGAGGTTCTGCAGTTGCTCGGCTACACCGAAGATGAGAAAATCAAAATCGCCAATCGTTTCCTGATCCCTCGTCAACGCAGAGCGCATGGATTGAAGGCAGACCTGATCAGTTTCACCAGAGGAGCCGTCAAGCTCATCATTTCCGGCTACACGCGAGAGGCCGGGTTGCGAAATCTCGAGCGGGAAATCGCTTCCATCTGTCGGGGCGTTGCCAGCAAGATTGCCACCGGTACCGCTAAAGCCGTCACGGTCAAAGTCTCCAATTTGCATCCCTACCTGGGACCGGTGCGCTTTACTTCTGAAACAAGAGCGCGAATCCGAACGCCCGGTGTGGCAACGGGTCTGGCCTGGACTCAGATGGGCGGCGAGCTGCTATTCGTGGAAGCCACCGCGATGAAGGGGGAAAAGAGTCTTACACTGACCGGTCAACTCGGCGATGTAATGAAAGAATCGGCCACCGCTGCCTTGAGTTTTATCCGAAGCAACGCCGCAAAGCTTGGAATTGCCGAAGATTTCTTTGACCAAAGAGATCTGCATATCCATGTTCCGGCCGGTGCCATACCCAAGGACGGACCTTCAGCCGGTGTTACGATGCTCACGGCTTTAACTTCTCTTTTGACCGGCAAAATTATCAAAAAAGATCTGGCCATGACTGGAGAAATCACCTTGCGCGGGCAGGTTCTGCCGGTGGGCGGCATCAAGGAAAAAGTACTGGCAGCTCATCGCGCCGGCATCAAAACCGTCATCCTGCCCTCCTGGAATCGCAAAGACTTGGAGGACATCCCAAAGAAGGTTCAAAAGGATATCGAGTTTCACTTTGCGGACCGGATGTTGGACGTATTGGCGGTCGCCCTCAACGGGAAACCCGAATGAACCGTACAGCTCTTCATTCTTTCATAGACCGAACCTTGAGATTACTGCGTGTGAAAAAAACCGCTATTAAGGCACAGCGATTCTTGTTCTTCGGATGGATTCCCCTTATGGTTTTCCTGACGGTGGTCGCCGGTTGCAGCGGACTTGAATCCTCGCGCCCGGCCCGGGAAACATCGCCGAAGCCATACAAGGTGGCAGGGAAGTGGTATCAACCCAGGTCCCATGCCCAGGGTTTTCGACAAAAGGGGATCGCCTCCTGGTACGGCAAGAAGTTTCATGGCCGCAAAACCTCCAATGGTGAAATTTACGACATGTATGGTATCTCGGCTGCTCACAAGACCTTGCCGTTCAACACCATCGTACGGGTCCACAATCTGGACAATGGCAGAAAGATTGACGTGCGGATCAATGATCGGGGGCCCTTCATCAGAGGGAGGGTCATTGATCTATCCTATGGCGCCGCACGAAAGCTGGGCCTGGTCGGTCCCGGCACGGCGCGAGTGAAAATTGTAGCCCTCGGGGCGGTGCAGAGGCCGGCAGACCTGAAAAAAGAAAAGCGCGCATACGCCCCGGTCGAATATGAAAAGGGAGTTTTCACATTTCAGGTCGGTGCTTTCCGCGACAAAAGCAATGCGGAAAAACTTCGCGCCAAACTCGAGCAGAATTATCAAAACGCTCACATCGCTACACATGAATCCCCTGATGGAATCTTTTACCGGGTGCGCGTCGGGCGTTTCACCACACTGGAGCAAGCCCGCAAGGGAGAGCAGATCCTGATCCGGGCGGGTTTCGAGCCAATTATCGTGGCAGAATAAGCCTGGGTTCAGGTGAACACACAGGACCCGTCGCCCGCATACTTGATGATTCGTTTTCAGCAATGCCACATGCCGATATAACCATTGCGATGAGCGAATATTGAAGGCAATTCTTCGATTTCAGGCTGGACATTTTTTTTCTGCAAGGACGTAGAAACATCGAAAATGCCCCGTTCAGCGGGAGCAACCATCGGATTATGTGAATCAAGGTGGCCGTATTGCAGATAGTCGAATGCGGCTCCTAAAATAAGCGGAAGAGAATCTTCCACCGCCGGGGCTGCAGATACAAACCAACGAGTATTATGGCTGGAAAGCTGCTTCATAGCGTCGTTTTCCTGGACCGTGACGGCGTCATCAACCGGGACTCGCCGCAGTTTATCAAAAGCTGGTCGGAGTTCGAGTTTTTACCCGGCAGCCTGCAAGCCTTGGCAGCACTGACCCGGGCGGGTTTCGAAGTGATCATTATCACCAACCAGTCCGCGGTGCACCGGGGGCTGATATCGGGAGCCAACCTGCAACTGCTTCATCAGAACATGCAGACGGCGGTCCGATCTCGCGGCGGACGGATCCGGGATATCTTCTTTTGCCCCCACCTGCCCGAAGAAGGTTGCAGCTGTCGCAAACCCAAACCGGCAATGATCGAACGGGCCTGCAGAAAATATGATCTGGACCCGACAACGACCACCATGGTGGGTGACAGCGCCAAAGATATTGAATGTGCACGAAATGCAGGCTGCGGGCAGGTTGTTCTGGTGCGCACCGGTAATGGTGATGTCGCTTATCGAGAGCTGAAAGCCAGAGCAGTGCCGCTCGACTATCTGGCTGATAATCTTGCAGATGCGGCACGGTGGATCATCCGCAGCGGCAGCGGTTAACGCTCACGGTATCACCCTGATTCTTGCCTGAAAGCGGATCGGTGGCGCCGTCGCATCCGGGTCTGCCAGCATTCAGGCGCGTACCCGCAGTAAACTCAGGCTAAAGGACAACTGCCCTCCCGGGCGCACCCGTGAAACATCAAATGCCCACTGATCTGCCCGGCCCCGCAACCACCGTAGAGGGTCACATCGAAAGGGTGACGTTCCACCATCCCGGCAGCCACTTCACCATCTTCAGGTTTTATGTTGCCCGCGAAAAAAGCCGCATCACCGTTCTCGGTTATCTGACCAATCCACAACCGGGGGAATCCCTGCGCATCAGCGGCCGATGGGAAAAGCACCCCCGCTACGGGCAACAACTGCGGATCACCTCCATCCAACCGGTAATGCCGGCAACCGTGGAAGGTGTCAAAGCAACCCTTGCCTCCGGTGTGATAAAAGGAGTGGGACCCAAAACGCTAGCTCGTCTGGTCGGTCATTTCCGGGAGCACACGCTGGAGGTGATCGCAGGCAGGCCGGACCGGCTGGTGGAAGTCAAGGGTATCGGGTCGGAAACCGCCTCCCGCCTGGTCGCAGCATGGAACTCCCACAGCAGCCAGCGGGAACTGATCCAGTACCTGTATGACAGCGGCATCAATCCGGCCTTCGGAGCCCGCATATTCAAAGAGTACGGCGAAAACGCCATCGAAATCCTGCGCCAGGATCCAATGCGGCCGGCGCACGATATCGCC
>JAHEIV010000412.1 GCA_024639205.1 Deltaproteobacteria bacterium
GTTCAATCCCGATTTGATCGAGGGTGCCCTGCAAACGGCCAAGGCAGCCGGAGCGCGGGTTTCGCTGGACCTGGCCAGTTTCACGGTGGTCGAAGAATCCCGGGAACTGTTGGAGCACCTTCTGGAAAATTACGTCGACATCGTGATGGCCAATGAAGACGAAGCCAGGGCCTTTAGTGGAACTACCCGGGAAACAGAGGCCCTGCAGGTTCTGGCGGAAAAAACCGATATCGCTGTGGTTAAGCTGGGTCGGCGGGGTAGCTATATAGCCCGGGGCGGCAAGACATGGAAGGTGGAAGCTATGGGTGATGGTCGGGCGGTGGATACTACCGGTGCGGGGGATCTCTGGGCATCCGGTTTTCTATTCGGAATCGTAAAAGGCTTTCCGCTGGACCGGTGCGGCCGCATCGCCTCTGCCTGCGGGTACGAAGTCTGTCAGGTCGTGGGGGCATCCATACCGCCGGGCGGCTGGGATCGAATTCGGACGTTGTTGTAATCCGGACATTTCACTATACTGCCTATCTGCTGTGTTATGAAGGGCTTGCGGTGATCCAAGCAGCCCACCTCAGGCGGGAAAGTCCTTCAAGCCTCCGCTTCGCGTGATCATATATCAAATAGCACGAATCAAGGTTTGCATCTTGTAAGTGCAATTATGCGACTCATGAGATAAAGGAAAGAGCTCTGGAAAAATGGCGAAAAAGTCCAAAAAGATCACACGCAAGGAACTGTTGAATCAGCCCGATGAGTTTCTCACTCTATCCGGTCGGTTGTTTCAATATACGCTCGAACACAAATATCAGCTGCTCGGAGCGCTCGGAGGTATCATTGCGCTGGTGTTGATCATTTCCGGATATCGATACAGCGCCCTGAAAAAGGCCGATGAAGCGTTTGCACAACTGGAAAATGGACGAACGACATATGAAGCGCTGTTGGAGGAAAAAGGTCCCCGGCAAGCCTACGAACAGGTGCGGGAAGATTTTCAAAAACTCCTGGAAAAGTATTCCAGCCAAACCGGGGGGAAATTTGCCCGCGTGATCTTCGCCGACATTTGCTATCGGGGTGGGGCGTCGGACGAGGCCATTGCCCTTTACAAAGCCGCGCTGGGAGATTTTAGCGATTCCTTTTATCGAAACACCATCCTGAACGGACTCGGGTATGCTTACGAAGATAAAAAAGACTTTACAACGGCCGTCGCATATTTTGAAGAGGTTGCCGACTCCCCGGACTCGGTCCTGAAAGCCGAAGCGCTGTTCAACGCCGGCCGACTCTATGCCGCTGTCGGTGAAATCGAGAAAAGCCGCAGCAGCTTTCGGCGGTTGGCAGCCGAGCAACCCGATTCTATCTATGCCGAGCTGGCCCGCGAGCGGGTCGCCGAAGAGCCGATGAAAACTCTCGAAAAACCGCCATCTCCGTGAGATGCAGCTCAGGTTTTTGATCCCACCTCCAGGTTGAACTTCTTGATTTTCTGGTTTAAGCCGCTTTTGCCGATCCCGAGCAATTCAGCAGCACGCGATTGCACATTGTCGGAAACTTTCAGTGCGCGCTCAATCAGGGCCTTCTCGACCATCGCCAGTGTCTCGTATAGCTTGGCATCGGTGGGAAAGTCCCCGATGTACAGGTCATCATGAGCGGGGCCGCGGATACTCTTGGGCAGATCGGAAACCGTGATGGACATGTCAGATCCCAATACCAACACTCTTTCGATAACATTTTCCAACTCGCGCACGTTGCCGGGCCAGCTGTATCCGTATAACAGACGCTCTGCATCGACATCAATACCGGTGACCGGTGGCCCGGTTTTCCGTTCAGCAGCGTATTTCTTGATAAAATGATCGACTAACAGACGGATGTCTTCCTGCCGCTGGCAGAGCGCCGGCAAGACGATGTGCACGACGTCCAGCCGGTAAAACAAGTCCTCGCGGAAACGACCGGCGAGCATTTCGTCTTTCAGGTTCTTGTTGGTGGCTGCGATGACCCGGATGTCGACGGCGATCGGTTTGGTGCCGCCCACGCGTTCGACGACCTTTTCTTGCAGCACCCGCAGCAGCTTAACTTGAAGGCCTGGCGAGAGCTCACCGATTTCATCCAGAAACAACGTTCCGCCGTCCGCGCGCTCGAATCTTCCCTTTTTCATAGAGGTTGCGCCGGTGAATGCGCCTTTTTCGTGGCCGAACAGTTCGCTTTCCATGAGGCTCTCGGCTAATGCAGAGCAGTTTACCGCCACGAAAGGCATCGCAGCGCGCGGGCTGTTGAAATGGATCGATTTGGCGACCAGCTCTTTTCCGGTACCGCTCTCCCCTTCAACTAAAACGGTGGCGCCCACCGGTGCCACCTTGCCGATTGTTTCAAAAACGTCCATCATCGGCTTGCTTTTGCCGATGATGTTTCCGAAACTGTAGCGGGTCGTTACCGCACTGCGCAGGCGGCGGTTTTCTTTGATTACGCGATAGACGCCGATGGCCTTATTCACATAAATGATCAGCCGGTCATTGTCGAAAGGTTTGAGAATATAGCTGTACGCACCTTTTTCCATGGCTTCCACGGCCTTGTCCACCGTGCCGTGCGCGGTCATCATGATCACCGGCAGCTGCGGCTCCCTGGTTTTGATGTTTTCCAGCAGGTCGATTCCGTCCATCTCCGGCATTTTCATGTCGGTTAACACCAGGTCGATATCGGAGGCATCCAGGATCTTAAGTGCTTGCGCACCGCTGTTGGCGGTCAAAACTTCAAAGCCCTCGTCTTCCAGAACCGCACCGAGAATACGCGGGTAGTTTTTTTCATCATCGACAACCAGAACGGTCTCCATTATCCGTCTCCTGATTCGATGGGCAGGGTTATCGTCACTTTTGAGCCGCCTTCGGGCCGGTTTTGGATCTGAATATCACCGCCATGCAGCTCAATAATCTTTCTTACCATCCCCAGGCCGAGCCCGGTTCCTTTTTCCTTGGTGGTAAAAAACGGATTCCAGATCTTTTCCAGCAACTCGTCGGGGATGCCGGCACCCTCGTCTTCGAACGATACGGCTACCGTGTTCAGGTTCACACTGGTCTTGATGAAAATGGTTCCACCATCGGGCATGGCCTGGGCTGCGTTAATGATGATGTTCAAAAACGCCTGGTAGAGCATGGCCGAATCAGCGGTTATCTCCGGCAGGTCGTCGTTGAATTCTTTATGAACACGGTAATTTTCCGCTTCCTTCTGGGTAGACAGAAAGGTGAGGTTTTTATCGATGATTTCCTCCACATCGCAGGGCAGCAGGTTGGGGGTTCTGGGTCGGGCAAAATTCAGAAAGTCGGTGATGATGTCGTTCAAGCGGGAAGACTCTTCAATGATGATGTCTGGCACACTGTTTGAAGGATCGACAGCGGTGATTTTCTTTTTTAACAACTCTGAAGAGCTGCGAATGATTCCAAGCGGATTTCGAATTTCATGAGATATGGCCGCCGCCATCTC
>JAHEIV010000413.1 GCA_024639205.1 Deltaproteobacteria bacterium
CCTGTATGAAGCCATTGCCGTTTTCAAGCTGCCCATCGGCGGATCCATTCCGGCGCTGGTAGCCGCCGGTCTGGTGTATTTTCTTTTCAGCCGGGCAGGTGCAAACAGGTGATAATTGATTTGTGTAAAAGAGACAAGGGTCCTGTATGGACACGGTGACGCCGGTAGCTGAATTGTTCGCAGTGAGGGGAGCTTTCTTCCAACCGGTGTCACATACACTGGTTTCGATCGCCCCCAATGCTAAATCGCAAAAAAAAAGATCCTCGACCGTAAATCAGAAAAACCTTCTTTCCCAAGGTTGGCATCCGCGCACTCGCCATTGGAAATCTGTGAAGCGAACAGGTAGCCGCCCTGTCGGAGAAACTGATCGACATGCCGCTGACTTCCAGCCAGCTGAAAGCCGCCAAATTCTTTGTGGTGGTCATCCTGTTATTTCTGGTCCAGACGAGCTTCGGGGGTTTGCTGGCGCATTACACCATTCACCCGGGCAGTTTCTTTCTGCCTTTTGTGGCCAAGCTCATTACCTACAACTGGGCCAAAACCTGGCACCTGCAGCTGATGGTTTTCTGGATCGCCACCACCTGGCTGGCTTCTGCCATTTACCTGGCTCCCATCATCGGGGGCAAGGAACCGCCCCGGCAGGGTGTGGTGGTCCAGCTTCTGTTTGGGGCTGTGCTGCTGGTTGCGGTGGGCAGTCTTACCGGGGAGGTGCTCGGCATCAAGGGAATGCTGGGGGAATGGTGGTTCTGTCTGGGGCACCAGGGCTGGGAATTTCTGGAGCTGGGTCGCATCTGGCAGATTCTGCTTTTCGGCGGTTTGATTTTCTGGCTGCTGGTCGTCTACCGGGCCGTTGGCAGTCATTTGGCCTCGCACAAGGATGATTTCAGCGCCTTGATCTGGTTTTACGTGTTCAGCGCCGTGTTGGTAGTGGCCTTTTTCGGCTTTGGCCTTTTTTACGGAAAAGGCTCTCACCTCACCATGGCCGATTACTGGCGCTGGTTCGTGGTGCACCTATGGGTGGAGAGCATCTTCGAATTTTTCGGTATGCGGTCATCGCATTGCTGATGGTGGCCATGGGGCTGGCCACGGCCCAATCCGCCCTGCGGGTGGCCTACTTCACCGCGGCCATCACCTTTATCGCCGGTATCGTCGGTACCGCACATCACTACTACTGGTATGGGGGGGGCCGCTTTCTGGATTGGCTGGGGAGCCGTATTTTCCTCCATGGAGCCCGTGCCGTTGATTACCCTGGTGGTCCGCGGATTGATGGAGTACCGTGATATCAGCAAGCAGGGCCGGCAGTTCAGCTACAAGTGGCCCATGTATTTTCTGGTGGCTGCATCCTTCTGGAACTTTCTGGGTGCCGGCATCTTCGGCTTTTTGATCAACCTGCCGATCATCAATTTCTACGAGCACGGCACCTACCTGACCATGCACCACGGCCACACCGCCATGTTCGGAACCTACGGCATGCTTTCGATCGCTCTGCTGCTGTTTTCCTGGCGTGGCCTGGTTGAAAAGGAGTACTGGAGAGACGGCATCCTGAAACTGTCCTTCTGGGGGCTCAACGGCGGGCTGTTTTTGCTGGCCTTTGCCACTTTGTTGCCGGTCGGGTCCATACAGACATGGATTGCCTTCAAAGAGGGATACTGGGTGGCCAGAAGCGCCGATTTCTTCGAGAAGGGAATTATCGTCTTTCTCGGAACCTTTCGCATAATCCCGGATGTCATTATCATCGCCCTGGGCGTCGTGCCGCTGGCCTATTTTCTCATCACCACCTATCCGCACCTGAGAGCGGTCGAAATAAAGGATGGGGAGTCGGTGTGGGAGCGGCTGGGGATTGAACTGTAGCCGCATCGGTAAAGACATGGTCTCGAGTCAAACAGCTGCGGCAAGGTCGGTGCGTGGGTTTGTTAATTCGTCGATATTGACCCTGCCGCAGCATTGGTTTGCGCCGTTGTCGGTTCGCAACATATCACAGCAAAATCAGAAGCTGTACTTGACGGCCAGAAACAGCCGGTCGTTGGCGCTGACATTTTTAAACCGACCCTTTTCGCCGGACTGGTAGAACACCACGCCGCCGCGAATCGATACCGCATCGGTGACATCGTAGTCTGCATCGAATCTCGTAAAGGCACCGTCGTCAGCCTTTATGCCGAACGTGGAGGCGAGCAGCGTCAGCGTCAACGTATCGTTCATGAAATCTTTGGCGATCCGCAATGCCCATTGGAACTCGTTTTCACCGATTTCATCGGGTGGCAGTTCCAGTCGCGGATCGTAATCGAAAATGTGTCGGTTGACGGCCTCCAGGCTGACGGTGGCCTCGCTGAAACCGGAATATTCCACTCCGGCTCCCAGATCGAGGCGGGTGTATTCGGCACCCGGTGCGTTCGTGTAACGCAGCCCATCGAACCAGGCGACCTCGGCTTTCAACAGCCAATTGCCGGCGGCAAGGTTGGCCGCCGTGCCCAGCATGTGGATGCGGGCGTGTTTGCGTACAAACTGCGCCGGCGGCCCTGACGATACAGGCTCGGCATAAGACGGGTCGCTGTAGATGTTGGCCCAATAGAATCCAAGGTCCCAGCCACTGAAAACGCCGGTCAGAGCGGCGGCAACCTGCATCTCATCAAAACCCTCCTGCGGATCCTGTTCCGGCGGGCGGGGACTCGGGAATGGGTAAAAATCACTGCCGAAAACCGGCAGCTTGCTGAAGCGCACCTCCGGAATCGCCATGCCGCTCAGATTCCAGTTGCCGAAATAGGTATCAAGCTTGACCATCGTCACCGGAAGACGCAGGTCATCGATATCGGTCAGACCCGGAAGTCGCAGATCGAGCGGATTCAGGATGTCGTTCACCCGGATATTGTCCAGGGTACCCCAGACCACGATCTGACGGCCGATCTTGGTATCCAGGTTTTCGGTCAGCCGACCCTGGATATAGGTATCCTCCAGTTCGAGCTCTTTTTCGTAACTGTCGAGCACCAGCGGAGTGTATTCATCGCGTCCCCGCAGCACGTATATAAAGTCATAAAAGCCTCTGACGCTGATCTGGCCCTGCCAGCGGTCGGAGAACCGATTTTTCAGGGCCAACTCCAGCTCCGGACGCAGCATGGTAACACCGCGCCAGGGAGAGTTGGCGTCCGGGGAAAAGTTATATGTAGTCGTAAAGACAAACTCTCCGTCCAGGCTCCAGGATGACGGTTTATCCTCTTTTACAGACGGCCGGGTTTCCGGACCCGTTTCTTCCTCAAATCCCTGCAGAATATCGTCTTCTTCCGGCTGCGGCCGCGGATCTGCGGCCGGATCGTCTTCAAAGCCTTGGATCACCTCATCGAGGTTCTCCCCGGTACCTTCCGGCGCGTCATTTTCAAAGCCCTGCATGATGTCATCGACATTTTTGTGCGGATCGGTTTGGGCAAAGCAGGGAGCTGCCGCAGCCAGACAGG
>JAHEIV010000414.1 GCA_024639205.1 Deltaproteobacteria bacterium
TCGGCTTTTTTATCAGCGCCGCCAATGACAACCTTTTCGTCATTTACGGAGTCTGGCTCGAGACGTCGTTTCATCTCAGCCTGATCGGTCTCGGGCTGGGAACCGGTTTGATTGGTGCCGCGGAACTGTTGGGCGAAATCTGTACGGCTGGGTTTGCCGACCGGCTGGGCCTGAAAAGATCGGTCGTTATCGGTGTGATGCTCACGATGCTGTGTTACCTGGTGCTGCCGTTTTGCACCGCTCATCTTTGGCTGGCGCTCGGCGGCCTGTTTGCCCTTTTTGTTGTCTTTGAATTCACGATCGTGGCATTTATATCGCTGAGCACGGAGCTGCTGCCCGAGTGGCGGGCTACTGCGATGGCCACCATTCTGGCCGGTGCCGGGCTCGGTCGAATGGCCGGAGCGCTGCTCGGCGGTCCGGTGTGGCTGGCCGGCGGCATCACAGCCACAGTGATCACCTCGGCTGTCATCAGCGCGCTGGGACTGGTCGTCTTGCTGTGGGGTTTGCGGCACTGGCAGGCCTGACCGCCGCAAGCGGGCTTAAGAGTTCGACTGCGGGCTGAAATTTCCAATGATCTCCCAGTAGGTTTTTTTGGGGTGCAGACCTTCCAGCTTGTAAACGATGACCTGGTTTTTCACGAATACCACATACGGTATTCCCCGCACCTCAAAGCCCTGGGCCAGGCCCTGGTTGGCATCCAGATCGATACGGTACACGTCGACCCGGTCCTTGGCCTTGCGGGCAATCTCCTCCAGAATCGGCTCCAGCTGTTTGCAGGGCAGGCACCAGTCGGCAAAAAAATCGATCAGCAGCAGGCGATCGCCGGCTTCGCTGATTACCCGACTGAGTTCGGCCCGGCTGCGGATGACGGGCAGGGTCAGACGGCCTGGCTGCAGGCCGGCGCTCGTAGATTCCTCCTGGGCACACGACAGAAACAGCAGTGTGCCCAGCGCAAGGGCCGCGGCGGTGATTGTCCGGATGGTCATGGAGTGCAAGCGAGTTATTTATCCTGTTGCATGTTTCGTTTGTAGATCGTGACCAGTTCGTCCACCGATTTTCCGCCCGGCGCCTCGGCAAAAGGGTTGATCTTCAGCAACTCTTCCCAGGCACGGACGCCTTCCAGCGGTTTATCCAGGTCGTGCAGCAGCACGATGCCCTTGTTGAACCGTGAAACCTCGTGTTTCGGATCGATGCGGATGGCCTCGTCAAAGCTTTTCACCGCATCTGCCGGCTGCCCATTGCGCCGGTACATCACTCCCATGTCCGTCCATACGTTGGGGTTGTCGGGCTTTAGTTCCAACGATTTCTTGTATGCCCAGATGGCCTTTTCGAATTGATTCGTGTCAAAGTAGAGGTTCCCCAAATCGGTCCAGGCAGAAACATTTTTCGGGTTTTGGGCGGTTTCTTTAACCAGGGCGTCAAGCTGCCGCGATTGGTCGGCAGCCGGGGGCTGCAGAGCGGGCGCGCTTTGGGGAACAGGGGTGCCGGTGCGGTAAACACTGAACATGACGCCGCCAAAAAAACCGACGGCCAGTGCGACCAACGCCACCCCGTACAGGGTCGATTTTTGAACTGTGTCGCCTGCGGCATTTCTTTTACTGGGCATCGCTGGGTTGTACCTCCGCGTCATTTGTTACCCAACAATTTAAGCCCGAATGATTGGAACGCAAGGTATCCTCCGTTTTTCAATAAAATGTCCGGTTACGGATACCGTCAGGTCCCTTGTTTGAGAGGGATTCAGGAAAAGTCCCCTCATACCCTTCCTTTGGAAAGGAAGGGCAGGGGGAAAGAAAGCGGTATTTGGGATACCGGGATGCAAAACGGAGCGGATTTTACGGAAAGCGCCCCGGGAGAGCATTTTCAGTGCTTAATCGACCTTGAAAAATACGGTGGACTTTGAATTGCACACCGGGCAGACATCCGGCGGCTGGCTTTCGCAGGTGTAACCGCACACCGAGCAAACATAGTAATCAACCGCCTCCAGCTGATCCAGATTGTCCAGGGCCTTCTGGTAGAGCGCCGCGTGGATTTTTTCCACCTCGTTGGCGTAAGTGAAGCTTCTTTCGGCCGCTTTGTCGCCGGCGGACTGAGCGGCTTCGATCATCTCCGGATACATGCTTTTGAATTCGTAGGTTTCTCCACCGATGGCTTCCTTCAGATTTTCGGCGGTTGCTCCCACCCCTTTGAGCGTGCGCAGATGGCTGTGGGCGTGCACCGTCTCGGCTTCGGCGGCGGCCCGAAACAACTTGGCAACCTGGGCATACCCTTCCCGGTCGGCCTTTTTGGCAAATGCCAGGTATTTACGATTCGCCTGGGATTCACCGGCAAATGCATCCTTTAGATGCTTTTCCACTTCACTCATTTCAGTCTCCTTTCATGTTTCCGTGATTTGGCGGTCGCCGCGGGCGGTTGCCCGCTCGTCCAGTTTCTGTTTTAACTGCCTGCAGACGGTCAGATCGGTTGGAAATGCCATCGGCTCGGGCAGAGACGCAAGGGGAAAGAAACGGGCCTGAATCGCATCCGATCCGGCTGCAAGGCTCCCCCCTGTTTTTTTTCCCCGGAACCAGATCCCCACTGTCTGGTTGTTTGGATCGTGAAAGTTGGAATGCACGGCGAAAACCGGTCCGAGCGCGACCTCCAGGCCGGTTTCTTCTTTAATCTCTCTGACGGCCGCCTGCCGCACATCCTCGTCCCACTCCACATAGCCGCACGGTATACACCAGGCACCCTCATAGCTGCCGGATCTTTTGACCAGAAGGATGTCGCGGTTTTCCACCAGAATCACCGCGACCCCGACGATCGGGTTGCGGTAATAGGTTCGGTCGCATCGCGTGCAATGCTGGCGATTTTTATCGAGTTCCCGGCGGCGTTGCAGCTGCAGTCCGCAGTGCGGGCAGAATCTGTATCCCATTTGTTCAGCGGAGCCTTCCCCCCGGTCAGGTCCAGGTGAGCGTGAAAACCAGCGAACCGGCGAACCGGCAGACCGCACTGCAGAAGCCTTACCGCTGCAGTCCTGCAGATGAAAACGAGGCCTGAGCCACTCATGATCGAAAATAGTGGAAATGTCAAGGCCGGGATTGGTTCGATCCGCCTGTGTGCATGGCATCGATCGCTGCCTGCCTTTTTTGACATCCACAGATCCGGCCTTACTTTTTCTGCTAACGCTGTTCAGGAATGGTTACAGATGATGAAGCCTTTAATCAGATGGATGGTTGCCTGCTGGGTCTGTTTGATCTGGGTGGCCGCCGCCGAAGCGGTGGGAGCGCTCAGCGTGCGCCATGACCTGCAGGTCAACCTCGATCCCGGAACCCATCGTTTGACCGGCATCGATCGGATGCAGATCGAGCCGGCCGGACCCGGTGCCCTGATCTTCTTTATTTCATCTGCAGCCTCCGACGTCGAGGTTTTTCAAAACGACAGGCCGGTTCTTTTTGCCCTGGA